>NZ_JBEZGJ010000004.1:0-107305 GCF_040649965.1 Micromonospora sp. NPDC048843 | reverse complement strand
GGACCGTGGTCCGCGCGCCGGAGGTGTCAGGCCGTCGCCCGCTTCGGAAGCTTCCACCCGGGCCGAGGGAAGTGGCAGGTGTATCCGTTGGGGTAGGTCTGCAGGTAGTTCTGGTGCTCAGGCTCGGCCTCCCAGAAGTCGCCGGCAGCGGTGACCTCGGTGACGACAGTGCCGGGCCACAGGCCCGAGGCGTCGACGTCGGCGATGGTGTCCTCGGCGACCCGCTTCTGCTCGTCGCTGGTGTAGAAGATCGCCGAGCGGTAGCTGATGCCGATGTCGTTACCCTGGCGGTTCCTCGTCGACGGGTCGTGGATCTGGAAGAAGAACTCGAGCAGCGCGCGGAAGTCGGTCTTGTCGGTGTCGTAGACGACCTCGATGGACTCCGCGTGGGTGCCGTGGTTGCGGTAGGTGGCGTTCGGGACGTCGCCGCCGCTGTAGCCGACGCGCGTGGACACGATGCCGGGCTGGCGGCGGAACAACTCCTCCATGCCCCAGAAGCAGCCGCCGGCGAGGATTGCCTTTTCGGTGTTCACGTCGTCTCCTTGCCTGTCGTCGTGCCAGCCCACCTGGACACGCAAGTGAAGACACTCTTCGGGCCGGCGATATTCCCGCAGTCTCTACCTTACCTGGACCCTATAGTCCAGGTAAGGCTTGTCTGACCGATGCCTGGCCATGACGTCGCTAATGAGGCTGATCTGGTACTTCCCACCGGCCACGGCAGCGCCCGCGTGGCCCAATAGTGGACTTGACGGACCAGTTTTACCGTAGCTAGGTTCGGGGGCCACCGGTCGGCGTGGTGCGGCACGGCGCCGAGGCGTGGCGTCGCCGATGCCGGGAAACGGAAAGGCGCTCCTCGTGCCAGTGCAGACGAGGGCTGGATACAAGGAGGTATCTGATGAAGGCGATCGTGGTGACGGACGAGGCTGCGGGAACGGCCGGGATGAGGCTGGTGGAGCGGCCTGAGCCGGAACCGGCGCTCAACGACGTCGTCGTTCAGGTGCATGCGTCGGGGTTCGTCCCGACCGAGATGGCGTGGCCCTCGACCTGGACCGATCGCCTCGGCCGTGACCGGACCCCGTCGATACCTGGGCATGAGCTGGCCGGAGTGGTCAGCGCTCTCGGGTATGGCACCACGGGGCTCTCAGTGGGACAGCGGGTGTTCGGCCTTACGGACTGGACCCGCGACGGCACCCTGGCGGAGTATGTGGCCGTCGAGGCGCGCAACCTCGCGCCGCTGCCCGGCGACGTCGACTTCACGGTGGGAGCCAGCCTGCCGATCTCTGGCCTGACCGCCTGGCAGGGGTTGTTCGAGCACGGCCGCCTTCGGGCGGGGCAGAGCGTCCTCGTGCACGGCGCGGCCGGCGCAGTCGGTTCGATGGTGACGCAGCTCGCCAGTGAGGTCGGCGCCTACGTCATCGGCACCGGACGCGCCGCCGACCGTCATAACGCCCTCGACTTCGGCGCGCACGAGTTCGTCGACCTTGGCAGCGATGCCCTGGAAGACGTCGGCGGAGTCGATCTGGTTTTCGACGTCATCGGCGGTGACATCGGGAAGCGGTCGGCAGGCCTGATTCGAGCCGGAGGAACACTGGTTTCCGTTGTCGGGCCGTCCGAGACGCGGCCCGTGGACGGCTTGGCGATCGATTTCGTGGTGATGCCTGACCGCACCCAACTGGGTGAAATCGTTCAGCGGGTACGGGACGGACGACTGCGGACGAACATCGGCAACGTCGCAGGCCTCGACGACGCCGTCGCCGCTCTCAACCCGACCGAGCGCATCACCGGAAAGACGATCATCCGCACTCGCTCCTAGGGATTCGCCACGGGCGTCGCCGCGGGCCGCGACGGTGGCTGATGCCCTGGTCGTCTCGTACCGGGGCCGCCGATCGGTCGCCCACCACACCGCCTGCCTGACGCAGGTGTGGTCGGCGGTTGTTCGCCGATGTTGGCCGCCTGCCCCTGGACGGGGTGGCACCCTGAGCACGTGGACTGGGCAGTGAGCCGGGGGAAGCTGGCATCGGGGTTGCGGTGAACGGCCTCTGATGCGTACCGCATTGATCGTAGTGGCCGCGCTGGCGACGGCGGTGGTCGTGGACCTGATCGCTGGCATGGTCGTCCGTCGGGTGGCCCATGGCCGTTACCAGTGGTTGCTGGAGCCGCTGCGGCATGCCTGCCGCCGCCCGGCGGCGGCGCTGCTGCTGGTCGGGGCGCTGTACTACGCGCTGCCGCTGGGTCCGGCCGGGTGGCAGCGTCATCTGCGGCACGCCGTCCTGGTGGCTCTGGTGCTGTCCGGGGCGTGGTTGGTGATCAAGGCGTTGCACGTCGCCGAGGCGGTCGCGTTCAGTCGGCTGCCGGGTGACGCGGTCGCCAGCCGGCGGGTGCGGCGGGCCCGGACGCAGATTCGCCCCATGCGGCGGCTCACCGTCGCCGTGGTCACCATCGTCGCGATCGGCCTGATCCTGATCACCTTTCGGCCGGTACGCCTCTTCGGCGTCTCCGTGTTGACGTCGGCGGGGGTGGTCGGCGCGTTGATCGGCCTTTCGGCCCGTACCGCGCTCGGCAACGCGTTCGCCGGTGTCCAGGTCGCTTTCGCCGACGGCCTGCACGTCGGCGACGTGCTGGTGGTGGACGGCGAATGGGGTCGAGTTGAGGAGGTGAAGCTGACCAACGTGGTGATCCGGCTCTGGGACGAGCGGATGCTCATCCTGCCGACCACGTACTTCACCGAGCGGCCGTTTCAGAACTGGACCCGGAACGAGTCAAGGGTTGTCGGCAAAATCCAGATCCATGTCGACCACACCGCGGACCTGGACGACCTACGTCGGGAAGCGCGCCGGCTGGTGGAGTCCTCACCGCTGTGGGATCGCGACCAGTGGGTGCTTCAGATGGTCGACTCCACCCCGCAGACAGCTGTCATCCAGGTGCAGGCCTCGGCCGCCGACGGCGCCAGCGCCTGGGACCTGCGCTGCGACCTGCGCGAGGGACTGGTTCGCTACCTGCGCGACCGTCATCCCCAGTGGCTGCCCCGCACCCGCGGTCAGTATCAGCCTTGAACGGGCGGGTCCGACGGGCCGCTGTCAGACTGCCCGCTCTTCTCGTCCCGCCAGCCATCGGGTCGCGGATGGTAGCCGTAAGCGGCAGCCCGAACCGTTTCCTCGTTCTCCAACCCGGAGCCGATCGCGCCGCCGACGGTGGCCAGCGAGCTGGTGATCCAGGCGAGCGTCAGATAGTCGGTGAAGTGGACCGGTCGCTGCAAGGTCTGTTCCAGCACTGATGTGTCGATCAGCAGCGCCGCGACGAGCACCGTTCCCACGAACAACACCACGTAGGACAGCACAGTGGCCAGAGTGAGGGTGAGGATCGTACCCAGGTTGAACAGCCGGGCCAGTTCGGTCGGCGTCTCGCGGCTCGGTTTCTCCCACAGGTCGTGCGCGATGATCAACCAGGCCACCAACGCTGTCAGCCCGAGCAGCATGATCACGGCGAGCCGGAGTCCGCCGAGCGCGTCGCCCATCTGCCAGATGGTGTCCGTGGTGAGCGCGAACGCGGCAGTGCCGAACGCGCCGACCAACAGCTTCGACAGGCCCAGCAGGGCACGCCCCGGACGGTTCGCGCGAACCATGCCGATCAACAGCCGTAACCGGCCGACGAGCCGCGAGGCGACGTAGCGCCGCTCACCGGGGTCGGCCTCGCCGACCACCTGGTGGACGGCGGGAACCCGGGTTGCCATCTCGGCCGGTGCCCAGCCGGCCGGCGGCACCCGCTGGTCGGAAGCCTCGGTCAGCAGCCGGCTCACCAGATCCGGAACGGCAGCGCGGGCCGCCCGCAGCTGGTGCAGTCCCAGCGCGGGCAGGGACACCACAGCGACCCGACGCCGAGCGGAGGTCTGCGCGACCAGCGGCACCCGTTCGGCATGCAGCGGCAGGTCGGTCAGGCAGATGGCGACGTCCCACTGGTCGTCGGCACGCCGTTGGGCAAGATCATCGAGTAGTGCCTCAACGCCGCCGTCGCGGCGCGGCGCCACGTCGCCCCAGCCTTCCCGGACGGTCCACCGCACGTCCGCGTTCACCCGCTCGGCGAGCCCGCTGGCCAGTTCGGTGGTGAGCCGCGCGGCCACCCGAGCCGGGTGGTCCGGCGGGGTCGCCACCAACCCGACGACGATCTCCGTGCGGTCCTCTGTCATCGGTGCTCCTCAGCGGTAGCCGTGCTCGGCCGCTGCCGCCGAGAGGAGCACCCCGACCAGCCCGCACAGCGCCACAGCGACGCACTCGTCGAACCGGGCGCCCCGTCCACGCAGCCTAAGAGACCACCCCGATCGGTGCAGCGGGTTCAGTGGAAGGGGCCACCCGGTGATGGCCTCGACAGTGTCGCGCCGCCGTGAACGATCCCGTTGGCTACGAGGTCAGGACGATCCTCCCGAAGACCTCGCCGGCGTCCATCTTCTGGTGCGCCACCACCGACTGCTCCAGCGGCAGGACCTCGTGCACCACGGTCTGGAGTTCCCCACGATCGGCGGCGGCGAACTGCTCCACTCGCACGGCTCGTCGAGCGGCCGCCGGCACCGTCGCCGCACTGAAGGTGGCGAACGACATCGACTTCTGGAACGCGGCCATCAACCTCGTCCCGAAGTCCGCTGGCGGTTGGCCGCCCACCGCGCCGACGGCCACGAGCCGGCCGTTGGGGTTGAGTCGGTCGAGGAACGTGGGCATGTCCGGACCGGCGACGACCGCCTGCTCGGCGTAGCCGCCGCCCGTACCGGTGAAGGCCCAGACGCGTTGCCCGACCCACGCGGGGCCGACGCCGTCGCCCACGGCCGTGACCGTTCCGGCAACCTCGCCGCCCGGGATGTGACCCTCGCGGAAGCCGTACGCGGCGAGAGCACCGCTCCGGATCAGGACGTCGGCGCCAGCCACGCCCACCGCCTCGGTGGTGATCAACGCCTCTCCGGGAGCGGGCACCGGTACAGGAAGGTGATCGGCGCCCAGCCGGCGGTACGCGGACAATGGGGCGATGAAGCGAGACGTGAGCCTGATGCGGTTGACCGGGACGCGCGCCAACGGCGCGGTGGCGACGGGCGCGGCGGCTACCGGCGCCAGGGCTGCGGGGGCGGCCTCGATCGGCGCCCTCGCCGTGGGGGCGCTGGCCGCGGGGGCCGTGGCTGTCGGGGCGCTGGCCATCGGGCGGCTGGCGATCCGCCGGGCGGTCGTACGGGAGTTGCGCATCGGCCGGTTGGAGATCGACGAGTTGGTGGTGCACAGCCGACCCACCGCCGAGGGATGAGGGGTGGGCAGCCGGTTGGTCTGCCCACCCCCCTGACATCGGGTCAGTAGCGACGCAGGACGCGCTTGTCCGCGTCCAGGCGGCGATCGAGTTTGATCACGATGAACTCGTTGTTGTCGGCCTGGCCGGGCGTCCGGCCCGCCGACGACGGGAAGTTGTTGTCATTCAGGACGGCGAGCGTGCGGTCGTCGAGGATCACCACGTCCTCGATCGTCTGGAACGGGAACGTGAACGGGTCACCGAACCCGCCGACGTGCCGAGGGTTGGCGATCGCCATCAGGTCGGCGACAAGCGTCTTGTCGAGCAGTCCGTCGCGGTTCCGGTCGCGCTTGTCGGCGAGATAGATCTTCTTGACCTTTGCCGTCTCGCCCTGACCGTTGTCCCGCTCGATGATGAGGAAGCGGTCCCGATCGACCATGATGGCGTCACCGATCGCGTGAGCAGGAGAGTCGAGCGCGTAGGCCCAGCGCCGGCCGGTGTAGGCGTTGGCCCGGGTGTCGAACTCGTTGAGCCGGAGGGTGCCGGCCGGGTCGCCAGTGGTCGTGCCCTCAAGCAGCGGGTAGAGCATGCGACCGTCCGGAGACTGGGCCATGCCCTCGAAGCCCTTGCTGCTGGCGAGGTTGGCCGGGGTGGCACCGCGGCCCGGGTTCTCGGGGGCGAACACCCCCGGCAGCGGCACCGGCGCCTGTAGCAAGCG
This sequence comes from Micromonospora sp. NPDC048843, assembly GCF_040649965.1. Classification (NCBI taxonomy): domain Bacteria; kingdom Bacillati; phylum Actinomycetota; class Actinomycetes; order Micromonosporales; family Micromonosporaceae; genus Micromonospora; species Micromonospora sp. NPDC048843. Next base: position 101,328 of record NZ_JBEZGJ010000004.1, on the reverse strand, counting down.
GCCCGCCCGGTCGAAGTGCAGCAGGTACGGACCGAACTCGTCACCGAGCCAGTACGTGCCATCCGCCGTCCGGGTGATCGACTCGACGTCGAAGTCGGCTCCGGTGAGCACGCGGTCGGCACGAGTGAGCGGGAACGGCACCTTGCCATACGGGTCGGTCAGGTTGATGCCACCGACCACGTCCACGGCCCCGCTGCCGAAATCGGGCGCGACCCGCTGAACACGCAGCACGAAGTCCGCACTGTTGGCCTTGTTGCCGAAGCCGTTGTCGGACAGCACGTCGAAGGTGCCGTCGGTGTTGCGCAGGACGCCGCTGAACCCCTGGATCGGTTGGTCGGCGAACGGCGGGGTGATCCCATTGATGGGGGCACTGCCGAGCGACGAGCCGGACGGTTCGCTGCCGGAAACGAAGGTCGCCGCTGGCAGCGCGGCGAACGTCAACAACTCGGCCTGGCCCCACGTGTTCCGCTCGGCCGCGGCCGCTGTCGCGGCGCCCGGCAGCGTCAGGGTCAGGGCGACCACCGCAGCAGTCAGGCCCACCCGCTTGCTTACTGCCATCAATCCTCATCTCTCCAGGTACGAGCAGGACGTTCTCGGTCCGCTGGCACCGTAGAGCGACGCGGTGAATTCGAACTGGCCACAGGGGAATGCACGCTCAAACCGTGCTGTCACTTTGTCGGCGGCTCGACTGAAGGCTCACGGCGGGGTGTGGTGCCGTACGGCTGTCAGCCGCGCCGGGGGTACCGGCGGACGGTGAGCACCCCGGCGGTCGCCAACAGTGCCCCCGCCAGGAGATACATCCAGCGGTCGTGGGCCGCGTCCCAGCCGTCGCCCACGTCGACGAGGAAAGCCACCGAGGCCGGCAGCAGCGCCACCACCGTCATCCCGAGCAGCAGCATCGGGGCGGCGAGTGGACTGCCGATCCCGCGCGGCGACCGCCGCCAGCCGACTGCCGACGTGAGGAACGCGACCGCCGCGACGGTAGCGGCCTCACGGGTCAGGTCCGCGTACGGCAGCGACGCGGTCTCCGGCCCGGACCGTGTCACCAGCAGCGCTGCCGCCCAGCACGCACCGCCGACGACCGCGGCGGGGACCGCTCGTAGCAGCGCCCCGAGCCAGGCCGGGACCGGCAGCGTCTCCGCGGTCGGCTTCGCCGGGTCGTCGAGTACGAACGTGACGCCGAGGCCGACGCAGGCCATCACCAACCGCAGCAGCGTGATGTGCTCGTCGGGAGGCAGGACCGACCCGGTCACAGCCGGTGGGGACACGATCGCCACACCGACGACCCCGGCCGCCAGCAGCGGCGAGATCCGCGTCGCCCGCAGCGTCGGCCAGACCAGCGCCGCCACCGTCCGTAGTCGCCCACCCCGCCTCGGCACGGGCCCGCCGGCCGCCGGCCCCGCCGCGCCGACGGCTGGCACGTCGCTCACGGGACGCACGGCAGCGCCTCGGCGTCCGGGGCGAGCGGCTGGATCGGCACCCCGAAGATGGCGCCGAACCGCTCCAACGGTGTGTCGGGCGCCGTCAGCTCGGCCCAGTGCCGCTCGACCAGCAGCGGTACCTCATCGGACGGCCGTTCCAGCAACTCCAACGCCGGTGCCGCCGCCCGGTCGGGTGCCAAGATGCCGTACAGGCCCGATATGTCGCTGAAGACGAGCGCACCGGTGCTCGTCTCGTCCAGCGAACGCATCCCGGCCAGGGTGGTCGGCGACGCCTGCCCGACCAGCCACACCAGGAGCGCCGCCCGCGCCCCGCAGAGGAAGTTCCCCCCGTCGTACGCCTTCGCGGCCATCAGCCGGTAGGCAACCTCGGCGGCCAGGGCGGCGGCTGCCCGATCGTCGCCCCACGCGGTGTCGACCCGGACCGCCTCCGGGGTGCCCGCCGCCGCGTCCTCGACCTTCCAAGCGGCCACCGCCTGCATGGCCTCGGCGACGGACCCGGAACCCCCGGCCGAGATCTCCTCGGCGAGGGCTCGCTGCCGCACCGCGAGCGGTGGCCCGGACGAGGCGGCGCTGTCCGGCACGACAGCGCGTACGGCGGTGACCACCGACTCCCACCCGGGAACGAACCCGTCGAACCCGTCGAAGTAGCAGTAGGTGACGTCGCCTCGCAGGACGCACGACTGGATGCTCGCCGGCCGGTCTTTGACGGTCGCGCGGGCCACCGCGATGTCGGGGTCGGGTCGCGACTGGGTCAGCCCGCCGCCGACGGTGAGGATCAGCCCGACGGCGAGCCCGGCCGCGACGACCGACCGCCGTGCGTGGGCCCGAGCCACGGCGGCCGCGACGAGCAGCACGGTGATCCCGACCAGGTAGACCAGGTGCCGGGCCGCGGGCCGGTCGGAGACACCAGCGGGCACCGGAGCCGGGAACTCACTGATGTAGACCGGAAACAGGAAGCGCCAGCCGGTCCCGATGAGCATCAGGGTGGTCACCATGATCGCCGCGTACTCCAGCACGAAGACGAGCAGGACGAGCAGGGGGGCGACCAGCACGGAGCGGATCAGGACCCCGGCGAGCACCCCGACGGCGCCGAGGAGCAGCGTCAGCGCCGACGGGGTCAGCATCGTGGCGACGTCGACCGACCCGGCAGCGCCCGGCAGCGCCGCGGAGACCCCGACCCGGACGGCGACGAGCAGCAAGCTGAGGCCTGCCAGCGGTAGCAGGGCCAGGAGGAACCCGCCGACCCGCCATGCTGGCGGCAGCACCAGGACGTCGTAGGACGCGTCGACATGGTGTCGGTGCGCCCGTAGCGTGACGAGGTTCGCCACGATCAGCGCCGACCCGCCGAGGACCGGCAACGCGAGCAGCTGGATCGTGATCAGCTCATCGGGGAGCACCGGATATCGGTTGGCCGAGCCGGACAGCCAGCCCCACAGCCACGGGCCGAGGAACAGCAGCGCGGCCGCGACGGTGAGCGGGTGTCGGAGCATCCGAACCGACTCGAACCGGGCGAGTGCGAGCAGCGCTCGCCGACGCCCCTGCGTCGACGACGGCGTCGGTCGGGCCGGCGCGGCCACCGTCATTGTCGCGGTCATCGCCCGCCGCCCGCGATCGCCGACGCCTCGGTGGTGGCGCCGACCAGCGTCAGGTAGCCGTCCTCGATCGACGGCTGCACCAGCGCGGCCCCGGATGGGGGGTCGCCGACGTGGCGGTGCAGCCCCGTGCCCGTCCGCCATGATGCCAACGCCCCTGCCTGCCGCGCCGCGCTCGTCCACACCCGGCCGGCGGCCAGCCCGGCGAGCTGCGCCGGGGTGCCCTCGAACCGCACTCGGCCCCGGTCGAGGACGACGACCTCCTGGCACAGCGACATGACGTCCTCGGTCTGATGGGTGGACAGCAGCACCGTCTTGCGCTCGCCGAGGTCCGCGATCAGCTCCCGGAACCGCAGCCGCTGCTCCGGGTCGAGGCCTACCGTCGGTTCGTCGAGGATGACCAGGTCCGGGTCGCCGACCAGGGCCGCCGCCAGCGCGAGCCGTTGCTTCATGCCGCCGGACAGGGTCCGGATCCGGGATCGCCGTCGGTCGTCGAGGCCGACGGCGGCGAGCACCCGGGCGACCTCGGTGTGCCGCGTCGTGCGGTGGGTGAGCTCCTTGAGAATCGCGACGTAGTCGACGAACTCGAACGCGGTGAACGACGGGTGGAAGCCCGGATCCTGCGGCAGGTAGCCCAGCAGACGCCGGACCGCGAGCCGCCCGGGCGGCGTGCTCGGGTCGTGACCGAAGACCCGCAGCGTTCCGCCGTCGGCCGGCAGGGCCGTCGCGACGATCCGCAGCAGCGTCGTCTTGCCCGCGCCGTTCGGGCCGAGCAACCCGGTCACCCCGGTGCGCAACGTGAACGACACGTCCTCGAGCGCTGTGGCGCGCCCGTACCGCAGCGCCAGACCGGTTGCCCGAACGGCAGTCATGAAGCTCTCCTCATCAGGTTGGGGACGTGGTAGCTGTCGTAGGTGCCGCGCTGACGCGACAGTGCCACCGCGGCGATCCCGCCCACGATGACGACGCCCACCTGCCCGGCCACTGTGAAGACGAGCCGGTCGCCGAAGGTGGCGGCGACCACTGCCGCCCAGCCGACGCCGACGGCGACAGCGGCCGGTCCCGCGCCGAGGCGAGGCGAGAGCAGCAGCGACAGCACTGTCAGGGCGAGCGACGGCAGGAACCAACCGGTCGCGCGCAGCCCGTACTCGTAGATGAAGAGGCTGGCCACGGCGGACAGCGCGGTGGTCGCGGACAGGACCGCGAGACACCGCAACAGCAGTAACCGGAACGAGCGGATCGGAGTGACCACAGCGATCTCGTGGGTGGGGTCGATGCCGGGCGCGAACGACATGGCGACCGCGACCAGCGGCAACAGCGGGGCCACGGCGAGGAACACGACCGGGTCGGTGAACACGGCGACCGTCGCCGTCAACGCGGCAGTGACCGCTATCGCCACCAGCCACGACAGCCGCAGCGCCGGCGTCGCCGCGAGCAGCCGCGCGGTGTGGTCGGGAACGCCTACCGTGATCATCAACCGTTCGACAGGCCCCGGTCGCGGCGCGTCCAGGGCGACGTCGAGGCGGGCCCAGCCTCCGTCGATCGCCGACTCCAGGTCGACTGTCGCGGCGGCGGCGGCGAGGCGTTCGCGGCACTCACCGCACGCGACCAGGTGCGCCTCCGTGGACCACAGACCAGGGGCGGCGAGGGTACGGGTGGCGTAGGCGCGTAGGTCCTCGTCGAGCAGGTGCCAGGTCATGTCAACTCCTCTCGCAGCTGCCGGCGGGCGCGCATCGCCCGGGTCTTGACGGTGCCGGCGGGGATGCCGAGCAGGACGGCGGCCTCGGCGGTGGAGAGGCCGTCAAGGACGGTGGCGCGGATGACAGCGCGCAGCTCCGGGGAGAGGCGGGCGAGAGCCCCGCCGAGGTCGCCGTGCTCGAGCCCGATCAGTACCTGCTCCTCGGCGGACGACTCGTCGCGGCCGCGCAGGCGGGCCAGTAGCCGACCGAGCCGGTCGCGGGACGTGCGGCGACGCAGCGCGTCGATGAGCCGGCGCGACCCGATCCGCCACAGCCAGGCAGCGGCGTCGGTGTCGCGAGGCCGGAACGAGGCCGCGGCGCCGGTCCACACGGCGAGGAACGTCTCCTGCACGACGTCGTCGACGAGGGCGTCGTCGGCGCAGCGGTAGCACAGGCGCAGACGCAGCCACGGCGCGTGCCGGCGGTAGAACGCCTCGAGCGCGTTCCGGTCGCCGCCTGCGATCAGGGCCAGGAGGCCGGCGTCGTCCTGGACGGTCATGCCTACCTATCGCAGCGGGACCGAACTTTGGTTCGCAATGGTGGCACGACTTCTCATCCCTGGTCGGTGCGCCGCCGTCACCCGTCAGCGGCCCTGCAGGCGCTTCACGTTGTCGCCGAAGGTCCAGCCCTTCGACCCGTCCCAGTTCGCCGACCAGGTCATCAGGCCCTTGAGGCCGGGCACGGAGTTCCAGGCCTGCGTGACGAGCGACGTCGACAGGTAGCCGCCGCCCGCCCCGATCTGTGCCGGCAGACCCGGGACCTGCTTGTCGTACGGCACTCGGATGGTGGTGCCCTGGATCGTGAGCCCGTTGTTCAGGCACTGCGTCTGCACGGTGAAGCCCTGCACGGTGCCCGCCGGGTACGAGTCGCCGGCGCAGCCGTACATGCTGCCGTTGTAGTACTGCATGTTCAGCCACCAGAGCCGACCGTTGTCCACGTACTTCTTGATGATCGGCAGGTACGAGCCCCAGATCGAGCCGTAGACCACGCTGCCGCCGGTGACGTAGGCCGTCTCCGGTGCCATGGTCAGGCCGAAGTTCGACGGCATCCGGGCCAGCACTCCGTCGATGATCCGGATCAGGTTGGCCTGCGACGTGGACAGGGTGTTGATGTTGCCGCTGCCGGTCAGGCCGGTCTCGATGTCGATGTCGATGCCGTCGAAGTGGTAGGCCGTCAGGATCGGCACGATCGTCGCGATGAACCGGTCGGCGACAGCGGCGGAGCTCAGGTCGATGCCCGCTGCGGCTCCGCCGATCGACATCAGGATGGTGGCGCCGGCCGCCTTGGCCTGGCACATCTCGGCCGGGGTGGCCACCTTCACGCCGGCGTCCATGCCGTTCTCCCAGAGGACCGTGCCGTCCGAGCGGATCACCGGGAACGCAGCGTTGATCACGTTGTAGCCGTGCTGGTTGAGCCGGCTGTCGGTGATCGGGATCCAGCCGAGGCCGGGGTGCACGCCGTTGGTGGCCCCGTCCCAGTTCTCCCAGTAGCCCTGCAACACCTTGCCGGTGGGTCGCGACTTCACCGCGCAGTTCCCACCGGTTGGCGGCGGTGTGGTGGGGGGAGGTGTGGTCGGTGGTGGCGTGGTGGGCGGCGGGGTCGTCGGCGGTGGCGTGGTGGGCGGCGGCGTCGTTCCCGAGCACGCGCCGAGGTCACGCCAGAGCGACGGGGTCGAGGCGGGGTTCCAGCCGGCGCCGGGGTGTGCGGTGTGGGTGACCAGTGCCTGGTAGAGCCGGCCGCTGTAGGTGACCTGGGCGCCCGCCTGGTAGGTGGGGCCCTCGGCCCAGGTGGGGGCGGTGCAGGCGACCATCGGGACGGCGTTGGCCGAGGGTACGGCCGCCATGCTGCTGGGAACGAAGGCGACGGCGGCCGTGACGGTCATCGCCGCCCCGGCTACCACTGCGAAAATTCGACGGCTTCTCATGGCTCACTCCCCAGGCTTCGATGACCCGCGACCTCCACATATTGACGTTCGTGAGAGTTAATATCAAGGGTTGTTTACAGATGCCGGGAAGTCGGGGGAGCGCGGCCGGCTGGAGCGTCCACCGGCCGTCGAGTGAGCCCGTTTGGTGGCGTGTCCTCCCGCAAGGTGAAACTTGAGTTATTTTCCTCTTCTGTCCGAGATTCGCGCTCGGCGTGAATACGGTGAGGTCGGGCGATCATGCACGTCATCGCGCACATCTGCCCGCGTTCGGAAACCACTGACCAACGAGGGAGAAGAGACATGCTCGGTATCTCGCTACGTCGGCCGAAGGCCATCGCCGCAACGCTGGCCGCCGCAACGCTGGTGACGGTGCTCGGCTCAGCCGCCCCAGGCGTGTCCGCGGACGGCGGTGGGCGACCAACGCCGGACGAGGGGCATCGCACCAAACCAACAATCGTCCTGGTCCATGGCGCCTGGGCCGACGGCTCGAGCTGGAGTGGGGAGGTCCGCAGACTCCAGGCACGCGGTTTCGATGTCCAGGTCGCGCCGCAACCCAACCGGGGGCCGTCAATCGACAGCGGCTACCTGAAGGACTTCCTGTCCACCATCGAAGGTCCCATCGTGGTCGCGGCCCACTCGTACGGCGGCTTCGTGGCGAGCGATGCCTTGACCGGCAACAAGAATGTCAAGGCACTCGTGTTCGTCGACGCCTTCGCCCCGGACAAGGGTGAGACCGTGGAGCAACTCACCGCCGGCTCCGGCTCGGTGCTCGAGCCGGCTCTGACCGACCCCACGAGCGTCTTCAAGCTCGTGCCGTTCCCCGGTGCCCCGGAAGGTGCTGTCGACGCGTACGTCCTGCCGAAGATATTCATCACCGGCTTCGCCAACGGTCTGCCTCGGCGGCAGGCGGAGGTGCTCGCCGTGTCCCAGAGCGCGCTGGCCACGAACGCCCTGGGTGAGCCGGCCACGGAGCCGGCGTGGAAGACGATCCCGGTATGGGCGGTGATCGGCACCGAGGATCGGGTCATCCCGCCGGCTCGTCAGGAGGAGATGATGAAGCGTGCGGGGGCCGACATCACCCGGATCGACGCCGGTCACCTGGGCCTGATCTCGCATCCCGGTGAGGTCACCGAGGTCATCGTGGAGGCGGCCCGGACGACCGCCTGACCGTCTCATGACCCTCGGCAGCAACGGCGAAGAGGCCGGCCGTGGCATCGCGGTGAGCGACGCCACGGCCGGCTGTCGTGTCAGTCGGTCGCCTTGGCGGCCGCCTCGATCTGGTTCGTGACCGCTCCCGCGTCCGTGACCATGGACAGGTGGGGGGCGTTGATCTCGATGGCGTGCGCCTTGGCCCTCTTGGACATGGCGACCTGCTGAGCGGCAGGGATGACGGCGTCCTGCTTGCCGATCACCGACCACGAGGGAATGGTGCGCCAGGCCGGCTCGCCGGACTCCTCGACCAGGGCATTGAAGGCCAGCGGACGCTGCCGGGCCGCCAGCACCGCGACGTCCTTGGCGGAAATGGTCTTGTCGGCGAACGCCTTGCCGAAGATCGACGGCTTCACGTAGAGGTTGACATTGTGCGGGTCGTCGCCGGGGATCGCGACCTGGTCGAAGACGGTGGACGCTTCGGCCGCGAAGACCGAGCCCGGCACGGCCGAGGTCAGCGACAGCACCGTGTCGTGCTGGTCCGGGATGTACGCGTCGACGTACACCAGGGCCTTGACCTGCTTGTCGCCCAGAGCGGCGTTCGTGATGACCATGCCGCCGTACGAGTGCCCGACGAGGACGATCGGTCCGGTGATGGTGTCCAGGTACGCGCGCAGATTCGCGGCGTCGTTCTGCACGCCCGTCAGGAGGTTCGGCGGCGTGACCACCCGGTAACCGTCGTGCTGGAGCTTGGCCGCCACCTTGTCCCAGCTCGACCCGTCCGCCCACGCCCCGTGCACGAGCACGACTGTCGGCTTGACCGCTGCGGGGCGCGAATGCAAAGCGCTACTCGTCGAAGCCTGCGCGGTGCCGATACCGGCACCTACCAGGGTGAGGGCACCGATGGCCACGCCTACGGAGATGAGGCGCCGCCGGAAGGACAATGTCACAGTGTTTCCTTTCACTTCACTTCGCAAAGAAGTCGAGCAGGGCGGCGTTGACCTGATCGCTGTGGGTCCAGGCAATGGCGTGCGGCCCGCCCTCGATGACGAGGAAGCGCGAATCACCGACGAAGGCGGACACCCGCTGGCCGGTAACCGCGATGGGCAGGACTCGGTCCTGGTCGCCCTGAATCACGAGTACCGGCACGTCAATCTTGGACAGGTCGGCACGGAAGTCGGTGAGCCAGGTCGGGATACAGGCCACCGCGGCGACAGGAGATCCGGCCACGGCCACGTTCACACTTGCCTGGAACTCGTCGTCGCTGACCAGCGAGCCGCCATAGACGTCGAAGTTGTAGAAGTTCTTTAGGAACTGCTTGAGCCACCCGTTGCGGTCCGCCCGCGCGGCCTCAATGAACCCATCGAACAACGACTGCGGTGCGCCTTCGGGGTTATCGTCCGTCCGCAGGAGAAAAGGCGGGATCGGCGACATCAGCACGGCCTTCGCGACCCGCTCGGTGCCGTAACGACCCAGGTACCGGGCAACGTCGCCGGTTCCCATCGAGTGACCCACGAGAATGGCGTCGCGGACGTCCAGTTTCGTGAGCAGCACGTTCACGTCGTCGGCGAACGTGTCGACGTCGTACCCACCGTCGGGCTGGCTGGACTTGCCCCAACCCCGCCGGTCATACGTGATGACCCGGTAACCGGCTGCGAGTAGTGCGGAGACCTGCTTTTCCCAGGCCTGCCCGCTCAGCGGATAGCCGTGGCTGAGTACCACAGGCGTACCGGAGCCGTGATCCTCGTAATAGATCTCGATCGGGTCGGCTCCCTCTGAGCCAACTGTGACATGGGGCATGCGCACTCCTTGGGCTTGCGTTCCGCGTTGGAACCATGCCGAAGGTACGGAGATGACACCCTTTCGCGAATCGCCCGAACCACGTAGTCCCCGTTGTTGGCGACCGGCTCGTCGGACAACGAGAAGTGGGCGATGCGGGGGACCCGGGGCAAACCGCAGGCTGAGCCGAAAAGCGAAGCCGCTGCCCTTCCATCCCTAGGATGTCAATCGTGACGACGCCCGACCGCAGGCTGCCGGACGGGCCGCCGTCCCACTGCGAGTTCAAGGTCTTCGGCGGTCTCGGCTGCCGGCGAGACGGCTCGGACGTCGATCTTGGCCCGGTCCGCCAGCGGATCATCCTGGCCAAGCTCCTCGCCGCCGGGGGTGACGCGGTCAGCCTCGACACCATCATCGACAGCCTGTGGGACGAACAACCGCCGGCCAGCGCCGCCAACCAGATCCACCGCCACGTCGGGAACCTCCGGCGGATCCTCGAACCGGACCTGGACGTCCGCGAAACCGGTCGATACCTCCTACCGGCCGGTACGGGCTACCGGCTGACCCTCGCGACCGAGGCCTCCGATCTGGCCATGTATCGCGAGTTGGTCCGGCGGGCCCGCGAGGCGCTCGCCGGCGAGGACGTCATGGCCGGCGTCCGGGCGTACCTGACCGCTCTGGAGCTTGGCCGAAGCCCTGCGTTCACCGACCTTCCGGCCAGTGCGTTGAGCTCGCCGGAGTTCGTCGCCATCGAACGGGAGCGCGTCGCGGTGGCGCTCGCGGCCAGCGAGGCAGCGATCGCCCACGGCATGGCTGACACCGTGTTGACCCCACTGCTGAGCGTGGCCGCCGCGGTGCCGCTGGACGAGGCGCTACAGGCGTGCCTGATGCGCGCGTACGTGGCCACCGGTCACCGGGCGGAAGGGGTACGGGTCTTCGAGCGGACCCGTCAACGTCTCGCCGAGGAACTGGGGGTGGACCCGGGGCCGGAGCTGCGGGAGGCCTATCGGGAACTACTCGCCAGCGGCTGGACCCTGCAGGAGGAACTGCGCCCGCCGGAGGCTCCCCGGCCCGCACAGCTGCCGCCGCAGGTCGCGGGCTTCGTCCGCCGAAACGACGTGGCCGCCGTGCTCGACGACCAACTGTCCGACGCGTTCGGCGATGCCACCATCGTGATCACCGTGCTCGGCGGCATGGGTGGCATCGGTAAGACCGCGCTCGCCGTGCACTGGGCCCACCAGATCGCCAGCGAGTTCCCCGATGGCCAGTTGTTCCTGAACTTGAGGGGTCTCGATCCGGACGGACGCGTCATGTCACCGGAGGAGGCACTCGCCACGTTGCTCGCGTCCCTGGGCGAGCCGGCGGTCTCGTCACCGCAGGAGACCGTCGACGCGCAGGCAGCTCGTTACCGCAGTCGCCTCTTCGGTCGTCGCCTGCTGATCCTCCTGGACAACGCGCGCGACTCCGATCAGGTCCGCCCGCTGTTGCCAGCCTCCCGGGGCTGTCTGGTCATCGTGACGAGCCGCAACCGGATGACGAGCCTGGTCACCCGGGAGGGCGCACGTTACCTGCACGTCGATCGGCTGACCGGGGCCGAGTCCCGCCAGCTTCTGATCAACCGGCTCGGCGTCCGTCGCGCCACAGCGAACCCGGACGCGTTGGACAAGGTCATCACGCTCTGCGCCGGGCTGCCGCTCGCACTGGCGATCGTCGCGGCCCGCGTGGCCCTCAACCCGGCCCTGCCGTTGAGCGCGGCCCTCAGCGACGTCTCGGCGCCGTCCGCCCGACTCGACGCGCTGTCCAGCGCGGACTCGTCCGACGACGTCCGATCGGTGTTCTCGTGGTCGTACCAGTCGCTCGACCCAGCAACGGCGCAGGCGTTTCGTGCCCTCGCCGTCCACCCGGGTCCACTGATCCCGCTGGAGTCGGCGGCCAGTGTCGCCGGAGTCGGTCGCGCACAGGCGCGCGCACTGCTCATGGAACTGGTGACCGCGAATCTGCTCGACGAGTCGCAGCCAGGGCGGTATGTGCTGCACGACCTGTTGCGGGCCTACGCGGGTGAGCTCCTCGACGAGGATCAAGAACGCCCGCAGTACGAGCGGCGTCTCATCACGCATTACCTGCACTCGGCCCGCGCCGCGTACGCGACGCACCACCGGCAGCCAGTCGGCGCCGTCGGCGAACCGCCGTCAGAGGTGACGCCTGAATCGTTCGACAGCGTGCCACAGGCTGCCGCCTGGTACGCACGGGAACGGGCCGCCCTGTGGGCGACAATCGATCTGGCCCTCGCACACGGCCTCGGGCGGGACGCGGCGGCCATGGTCCTCGCCGCCTCGGCGCCGGGCAGCACCTCCATACCCCCGGGCCGGACACAGACCGCACTCGCGATCCTCGATCTGGTCAGCGTGCTCGGTGAGCCACTGATGGAGGCCGAACTTCTTCGTAGCGTCGGTGAGGTCTTCGCCCCGCTGCCGCAGGCCGACGAGCATCTCCGTCGATCCCTGTCCATCTTCGAAGGCGCTGGAGAGCTGGCCGGGCAGGCCGACGTCCTGCGAAACCTCGCCGTGCTGTCGTTGTCGCGTGGTGACCATGACGCCGCCAACGCGTACGGCGAACGCTCGGTGGATCTTGCCCGGCAGACGGGGCACCAGGAACTGCTCGCCGTTGCGCTGCTGACACTCACGAGAGCGCTCCTGGGGTCCTCTCGGTTCGAGACCGGCACACGGTTCGCGGACGAAGGGTTGTCCATTGCCGTGGCGCAGCACCTCGATCACCTGAAGATCTACTACGCACAGGTCATCGCCGAATCCTCCTGGAAACTTGGCCGGCTCGAACGAGCGGTGGAGGTGTCGGAGTGGGGATTGACGGAAGGCCTCTGTGAGTCGGACGGTCCCCGGTGCGCCGTCGCGGCGATCCTCGCGCGGGCCGCCTTCGATCTGGGCGACCTGGTGCGCGCGGAACGGGGGTGCCAGCAGTTCGAGAGCCTCATCGCCGACAACGGCTTCCGGGAACTCATCGAGTTCTCCGGCATGGAACAGGCCGAGACATACCGGACAATGGTCGCGTACGTCCGGGCCCGCCTGAGCCTGATGAGGGGTGCGTCGTGAGCGGCTAGGGCGAGCACTCAGTCTGCACTCGTCGTGCACCGCGGTGCGGTCGGATGGTCGTCGAGACCCCGAACCCTCGCCCGAGGAGCACCATGCGCCGCGTCGTAACCGAGCCTGCCCGAGTCCTTCCCCGTGCGGTACTGACCCCGCGGCAGGAACAGATCGCCCTGCTGGTGGCGGCCGGCTCCACGAACGTCGAGGTCGCGACGAACCTGGTCATCAGCACCCACACCGTCAAACATCACCTACGCGGAGTGTTCCACCGGCTGGGCGTCGCATCCCGCCGCGAACTGCGTGGCAGGCTGGCCGGCCACGACACGACCAACCACTTCGCCCAGAGTTGCTGCCTGACCAGCCAGGAGCGGGCCATCGCGCGGCGGGTCTCGAACGGCGCCTCCAACCGCGAGGTGGCGGCACAACTGTTCATCAGCCCGAGCACTGTGGACTATCACCTACGCAAGATCTTCCGCAAGCTCGGCATCACCTCGCGCAGAGAACTGGCGGGGCGGGACGCACGCGTTGCGCCCGAACTGGTCCGGCGACCAACCCCTGCACTAGCGACACCAGGCGTACCGCAGTGTTCGCCTGACCGACGACTCGGCTTGACGTCTCGGCCAAATCTATCTACATCCATATACCTATGACGGGACATCACCCACACCACTGCCATCACGACCACGGATCCGACGACGACGTGCCGTACGGCCAGGTGGAGATCCCCGCAGGCCTCGGCCGACGGGCGCTCCTGGCCGGTGCCGGCGGAACGCTGATGCTGGCCGCGCTACCGACCGCCGCCCGGGCGGCCAACACGACGATGGCCGGGGCCCCGACCGCTGCGGCCGGCGCCGGCCGGTCATCCCTGATCACCCAGGGCACGATGCTGGTCCACACCGACATGCACAACCACACGGTCATGTCGGACGGTGACGGCAGCGCCGAGGCCGCGTTCGCCTCGATGCGCGAGGCCGGTCTGGACGTCGCCGCGCTGACCGACCACGCCACCCTCTTCGCCATCGACGGGCTCAGCTCGTCCGAGTGGCGGACCACCGGTGACCTGGCCAACGCGGCCAACGACCCGGGCCAGTTCACAGCGATCCGCGGGTTCGAGTGGTCGCATCCGTTGCAGGGGCACATCAACGTCTGGAACACCTCCGACTTCGCCGACCTGTTGCGGGCCGGTAGCCCCGGCAGCCTGTACAACTGGCTCGCCGGCAGGCCCGGGGGTCTGGCGAGCTTCAACCACCCTGGTCGGGAGGCGGGCCGGTTCAACAACTTCTCCCTCAACGCCTCGGTCCGCAATCAGCTCGTGGGGCTGGAGATGTTCAACCGGACCGACGACTTCCTCTTCGAGGGCTGGTCGTCGGGTGTGACGTCACCGCTGGTGGCCTGCCTGAACGCCGGTTGGCGGCCGGCTCTGACCGGTGTCACCGACGAGCACGGCACCACGTGGGGCTTCCACGAGGGCAAGGGCCGCAGCGGCCTGTGGGTCGCCGAGAACACCCGCGCGGCGGTGTTCGAGGCGATGGCCGCCCGCCGTTCCTTCGCCACGCGCGTCTCGGGCCTGCGCGTTGACGCCACAGCCAACGGCGTACGCATGGGTGGGGTGCTGAACGTGACCTCCGGTGACGTCCGGTTCCTGCTGGATCTGGACCGCGGCTCGGCCTGGGACGGCAAGCCCCTGCGGATCCAGGTCCTCCGTCCCGGCACCTCGGCGCCGACCGTCGTCGACGTCATCGACACCGTCAACGGCCAGGTCACCGACTTCACAGTGTCGCTCAACGTCACCGACGGCGACTGGGTGGTGCTCCGGATCTCCGACCCGTCAGTGCCCAACGGCACCCCCGGCCCGGCCGGCCACCCCTGTAACGACTTCGCGGTGGCCTACACCAGCCCCTGGTGGCTGCGGCCCTGACCGTCGAGGTGCCGCTCCCGGCACAGCCGGCCAGCCGCCTGCGGCTGGCCGGTCGTTCCGGGTCGCCGCAATCTGTCCACGATCGGCGACAATACGGTCGGTATTCTGCACCTGTCATCCGACAAGCTCCCCCTGTGTTCGTTCGCGGTGACCTGAGCGCCCAGGGATGCGGCCATTGAGAGGACCCGGCGATGAGCCTGCCGTTCCCGTTGCACCAGAATCCGAGCCCGGCGAGCGCGCAGCGGCGAGCCGAGATCATGGCGAATCCGGGGTTCGGCAGGCACTTCACCGACCACATGGCACGGGCGGTGTGGAGGCCGGACGGCGGCTGGCAGGACTCCGAGATCATCCCCTTCGGTCCGATTCTCATGCACCCGGCGGCGGCCGTGCTGCACTACGCCCAGGAGATCTTCGAGGGGATGAAGGCGTACCGGCACCGGGACGGCTCGATCTGGTCGTTCCGGCCGCAAGCCAACGGCGAGCGCTTCGCCCGATCGGCCCGACGGCTGGCACTGCCCGAACTGCCGGTGCCGGACTTCATGGCCTCGGTCGAGGGACTGGTCCGTGCCGATCAGGTGTGGGTCCCGGACGAGAACGAATACAGCGTCTATCTGCGGCCGTTCATGTTCGCCTCCGAACCGTTCCTGGGAGTTCGCCCGGCCAAGGAGATCACCTACATGGTGATCGCCTGCCCCGTCGGCGCGTACTTCTCCGGTGGCGTCAAGCCGGTCTCCATCTGGCTCTCCACCGAGTACACCCGGGCGGCGCGGGGCGGTACGGGCGAGGCGAAGTGCGGCGGCAACTACGCCTCCAGCCTGGCACCGATGGTCGAGGCCGCCGAGCACGGCTGTGAGCAGGTCTGTTTCCTGGACGCCGCCGAGGGCCGCTACGTGGAGGAGCTCGGCGGCATGAACCTCTACTTCATCACTGCCGACGGCCGGATCATCACCCCGGGACTCGGCACGATCCTCGAGGGCGTCACCCGGGGATCGATCCTCATCCTGGCCAAGGACCTGGGCCTGGAGGTCGAGGAGCGCCCGGTGGAGATCAGGGAATGGCAGGAGGGCGTGGCCTCCGGCGCTATCACCGAGGTCTTCGCGTGTGGCACCGGCGCCGTGGTCACGCCGGTCGGGCGCCTGGTCTGGGACGGCGGCGAGGTGACGGCCCCGGAGGCCGGCGCCGAGGGCTCGGTGACCATGCGGCTGCGCCGCCACCTGCTTGACATCCAGTACGGCCGGGCCGCCGACCCGCACGGCTGGATGACCCGCCTCGTCTGACGAGGTACGCCGGGACCGCCCCCACGGCCGCTCGGATCAGCCGCTGCTGTCCGTGGTCGCCCAACGGGCCGGCGGCGGTGTCACGGCGTGCGGTAATGGCCGGTGAGCCGACCGAGCTTCATGGCCAGGTGCAGGCACAGCCGTTCGTTGCCGTCCTTGAGGTCGGTCCCGGCGAGCTGCTCCACCCGTTGCAGCCGGTAGTAGAGGGTCGTCCGGTGCAACCGGAGCTTCTCGGCGGTCGCGTGCGCGTTGCCCGCCAGGTCGAGGTAGGCCTCCAGGGTCTCCAGCAGCACCTGGTGGGCATCGTCGCGCAGCAGCCGCTCCAGCCCGGGATGAACACCCGCGACGTCGAGGTGCTCGCTGTCCAGTTGAGACAACACGCGGTAGATGCCCAGGCCGGCCCAGGAGACGACCCCGCCCAGCGCGGGTAGTTGTGTGCCGACCCGGGCGGCGTGCGCAGCCTCCTGGTAGGAATCGACCGCGCTGGAGAGCCCGCCGCGAGGCTGTCCGATCCCGGTCACCGTCCGGTCCACCGAGGCCAGGCCCCGGGTCGAGGCGCCCAGCGCGTCGTTGAGATGAGCGGCGGAGGCCTCCGGCGAGGGGCGGCCAGCGACCCGGTCGCCGCAGACCAGCAGCACCCCATGGTCGTGCCAGACCAGGTGCAGTGTCTCCCGCACGCCGATCCACCGGCGGGTGGCTACCAGGGCCTGTTCAAGGGCGATCCGGGCCACCTCGTCGGGCTGCCTCCCAGCGGCCGGCACGAGCTGGGCGACGAGCGCGACTGTCGCCCCGTCGGCGACCACCACGCCTTCCTCCAGCAGCGCCCGCGCCGCGTGCTCGCGCGCCTGCCGGCTCTCCACCAGCAGGGTGCGGGTGGCCTCGGTCTCCCGCTGTGAGGCGAGTTCACCGAGCAGGTTCTCCCGGTACAGGGCCAACGACAGGTCGGTGAAGGGGCCGGTCGCGGTGGCGATGTCGGCGTCGGTCATCGAACCGTCCGCGTCGATGAACCAGACGAACCCGAGCAACAGGTCGTCGTGCCGGATCGGCACGCAGACCCTCGCCAGCAGGTCCAGCTCGGCGCACGCGGGGGTGCGGACCGGCGCGTGCGCCGTGAGTATGCCCCTGTCTCGGAACCAGGCGATCACCTCCGGCGTCGTCTGCCGGCGCAGGATCGACGTCCGGCGGACGTCGTCCATCGGGCCGTCGTGCTCGCTGTAGGCGACCACCCGCTGTCGCCGGTCCTCGATGAGGGCGGGTCGCCCCACCCGGACGGCGACGGCGTCGACGATTCGCTGGAGCTCACCGTGCATGTAACTCCCAAGGTTGCGCTGCGTGACAGGGATCGCGCGACCGCCAGTCCTTACCCTCCGGTGCGGGTGGGTCATCGCGCAAGGTCCACTGTCGAAGTCACGACAAAAAGACGGGCCGCGTCGCGACGGTTCCGGCATCTGTCCGAAGACCAGGGGCGACAGGCGTTCCTAGGGTTCCGGTACGGACCGCACCAGCACCGCGCTCGGTGCGGGTGGGATGACGGGCGGGGGATTGCCGAGTGGGAGCTGGTAGGCCCTGGCAGGGCGTGCTGGTCGCCATCGCCACGCCGTTTCGCGCCGACCTGTCGGTCGACTTCGACAAGCTTCAGGAACACGTCCGTTGGCTCGCCTCCGAGGGGTGCGACGGGGTTTCGCCGTGCGTGTCGATGGGGGAGTACCGGGCCCTCTCCGACGATGAGCGGGCCGCGGTGGTGAGGGCGACGGTGCAGGCCGCACCGTCCGGCTGCGCTGTGGTGCCCGGCGTCGGCGGTTACGGCAGCAGGCAGGCCCGCCGTTGGGCGGAACAGGCCGCCGAGGCCGGTGCCCACGGCGTGCTCGCGCGGCCACCCGACGGACCGGCCGCCCGCCCCGCCGACGTGGTCGCCCACTACCGGGAGGTGGCGGCGGTCGGCCTGCCGGTGGTCGCCCACAACGACCCGTACGACTCCCGGTTGGACCTCACGCCGGACCTGCTGGCGACCGTCGCCGAGATCGACGGGATCGTCGCGGTCAAGGAGGTCACCGGCGACGTACGCAGGTTGCACCGCCTGCGGGACCTCTGCCCGCACGTCGACGTGCTGGTCGGCGCGGACGACGTGGTGCTCGAACTGGTGCTGTGTGGCGCCGCCGGATGGGTCGCCACCCTGCCCAACGCGCTGCCCCGCCAGGCCGTGCGCCTGTACGAGCTGTGCGCTGCCCGCGATCTGGGCCGGGCGCTGCCGCTCTACGCCGAGCTGCACCCGATCCTCGGCTGGGCCTCTCGGCCGGAAGCCGTGCAGGCCGTCAAGCTCGCCATGGAGTGCGCCGGACGGTTCGGTGGGCGCTGCCGTCCACCGCGCGGACCGCTGTCCGGGACTGCCGCCGACCGGGTGCGCCGCGACGTGCTGCGGGCCCTCGCGGCAACGGCCGATCCGGCTTCCGGGACCGGCCCTGGCTGATCCGCCGGTGGGCGCCGGTCATTCAGGTGTCGGAAGTCGCCGGCCCACCTGCCGACATCTGCACAGTGACCGGCACCGGTCCGTACTCCTAGATTCGCTGCGCGGCCTGCTGACAGGTGTTCCGCTACACCCCCACCGGGACGCCGGCGCCGCGTTTCCTCCGACGAGAGGTGGTTCCGTGCACCGTGCTACCCCCCACCGCACCCGGCTGAGGCGGGCCGTGCTGGCCGCAGCCGTGGTGACCACGCTCGTGGCGACCGGCGCGGCGCAGGCCGCCGCGGCCCCGGCCAACCCGGCCGGCGG
This sequence comes from Micromonospora sp. NPDC048843, assembly GCF_040649965.1. NCBI lineage: Bacteria > Bacillati > Actinomycetota > Actinomycetes > Micromonosporales > Micromonosporaceae > Micromonospora > Micromonospora sp. NPDC048843. Next base: position 82,640 of record NZ_JBEZGJ010000004.1, on the reverse strand, counting down.
CACCGCGCCGTTCCAGGTCCTCGACCCGCAGGCCTGGCAGAACCCGGACACGATGACCTGGAACGACTACAAGGCCGTGCCCGGCAAGAACTGGGCCGACCCGAGCGTGTCCGGCTCGGTCCGTAACTTCAAGATCGCCCTGGTGGCGCTCGACTATCCGGACGAGACGTTCGCGGTCTCCCAGCGGGCCCGCTCGACGGTCTTCGGCAACCCCCAGTCCGTCGCGACAAACATTCCCCGGGCGGACGTGCCGAAGTTCTACCAGGACTTCCTGAACACCCCGAACACCCTCAACAAGGGCCACACGCTGCACGAGTACTGGATGCAGGACTCCAACGGTCGCTACGGCGTCGACCTCACCGGGTTCGGGCCGTACCAGATGCCGGCCAAGTCCTACCAGTACGGGCTGGACAACGGGTTCAACCCGGGCGCCTGCCCGAGCGGGGACGTGTGTGGCAAGAACATCCGTACCGACGGCCTGGGCGCCTGGCGGGCTGCCGTCGGCGAGGAGGTCGCCAACCAGTACGAGCTGGTGTTCATCCTCAGCGCCGGCCAGGACGAGTCGTCGACCTGGCAGGAGTTCGGGCAGATGATCTTCCAGAACAAGGAGGACGTGCCGGATGCCTGGGGCCCGCCGGACCCCAACCTGCCGAACTGGGCTAAGACCCGCTACGTGAACTGGACCTCGTGGAAGGCGGCGGCGACACTGTGGCCGAACGCCGGTGGCGGGTCCTCGACGCAGGGGGAGAGCTCCGGCATGGGCGTCTACGCCCACGAGCTGACCCATCTGCTGGGCATCGGCGACAACTACAACAACCCGTACGGCGAGCCGCTGCGCAGGGCGTACACCGGGATCTGGAGCATGATGTCGCGCGGGTCGTTCAATGGCCCGGGCGGCCCGCACACCCGCTGGCAGATCCCGCCGACCAACGGCGGCTCGATGGGCTCGCTGCACACGGTGCGGGACAAACTCAAGATCGGCCTGCTCGGTGAGGAGCACGTGCTGCGGCTGTCACGGGAGTCGCTGGCCTCGTCGGGCCTGGTGGTCGCGCAGGTCACGGCCCGGGCGGTCGACGCCGGCCAGAAGGGTCTGAGCGGCGTGAACATCGCGCTGAACAAGGACCTGTCGCCGACGTGTGGCGTCACCACCGACCCGTTGTGCGACGGTGGCAACTTCAACAACTACACGGTCGAGGTCGTCGACCGGATGGGCGCGGACTCCTTCACCCCGGACAGTGGCGTGCTGGTCAGCAAGACGAAGAACGCCGACAGCGCGCCCTTTCAGTGGGTGGTGGACGCCAACCCGCAGGATATCGACATGATCGACTTCTACCGGCCCGACGGCACCCCGCAGAAGATCACCATGGGTGACTACCGGCAGCTCTCCGACGCGCTGTTCCACGCCGGCGCGGACACCGGAAGCCAGTACGAGTACGTCGACGAGGCCAACCGGCTGCACTTCTACATCATCGACCTCAAGCGGGACTCGGCCGGCTCGCTCTCCTACACCGTGGCGGTGCGTTCGCTCGACGGCACCGGCGGGCCGAGCAGTCACGGCGTGCTGCTGGGCAAGGGCGAGGTGAGCGGCGGCGGCAAGCCGACCAACCGCGGGGTGACCTGCTCGTTCGAGCTGACCAACACCGGTTCCTACTCGGCCGGCGGGCAGCAGCACCCGGAGGACGTCAGCGCGTACCTGAAGTCGGACGTCTTCCGCCTGTCGGCGGAGGTCGCCGGCAAGGGCTGGCGGACCTGGCTGCCCAACCAGCTCGCCACCGCGCAGTTCGGCAAGGCCACCACTGTCAAGGTGTCGGTGGGCGCCACCGCCGCCGCCGCGAACACCGGTTTCGTGAAGCTCACCGCGACCTCGGAGAGCGACCCGACGAAGACGGTGACCAAGCAGTGCCGGGTCGAGAAGTCCTGACCTGCGCCCGAGGTTGACCCCGTTCCTGCCGGGTCCGCGGCGGTAGGCCGCCACGGACCCGGCAGGCGGACGGAAGGAGGATGACGTGCGGCGAAGCATCGTGACTCTGCTCTCCCTGCTGCTGGCTGGCGCTACCGGCTGCGGCACCGTCGGCGCCGCCCAGGAGGCTGTCGATCCGACGACCGTCCGGGTCCTGGTTCGCGACATCAACATCCGGGCCGCGGGCGTGGACTGCGCCGGAACCGGTCCGTACCAGCACTTCCACAACCGGGCGCCGTTCCGCGTGCTCGACCCGGACGGGGCGGCGCTGGCCAGCGGGCAGCTACCGGCGGGGACCGCGGTGGCCGCCTTCGCCGAGGATCTGGGGGTCGAGCGTCTGCCCACCTACTGCGAGTTCGCCGTTGGAGTGCGCGTGCCGCAGCGGGCCTCCTATCGGCTGGAGGTGGACGGCCGGCCGGCGCTCGACCTGACGCCGGACAGCAGCGAGGGCCCGGCGCTCGTGGCGGTGGTGCCGTCATGAGGCGGGTGTTCCTGCCGCTGGTGCTGGCGGCGGCGCTGCTGGGCGGATGCAGCACGCCCGAGCCCGCGCCCGCCCCGACGCCCGTCGGAGGGGCGGCGGCGCTGCCCGGGCCGGTCCCCGCCGACCTGGCGTTGCGCCCGGCGCCCGGCACCGCCCCGGCCGCCCCGGCGTTCACCGGCGCACTGACCGACGGCACACCGTTCGCCGCCGCCGAGCTGTGGGCGCAGCGTCCCGTGGTCCTCACCTTCTTCAGCTCCTGGTGCACCACCTGCGCCAGCCGCCAGGCCGCTCTCAGTGAGCTGGCCCGCAGCTATCGGGACCGGGTGGTCTTCGTCGGTGTGACCGGCGCGGACCAGGCCGACGAGGTCCAGGACTACCTCCGCGCTCACCGGGTGGAGTACCCGGTGGTCGTGGACGACCAGCAGACGATCTGGCGTTCGTACGCGGTGCGGGAGCCGCCGACCGTCGTGCTGGTGGCCAAGGGCGGCGCCCTGCTCCGCGGCTGGCCGGGTGGCCTGGACGCCCCGACACTCGACCGGCGGCTGCGGGAGCTGGTGCTGGCCGACCAGCCGTAGTCCCGTCACCCGGGCACCCCGGGTGCGGCCCGCGTCGAAGCACACCCGGCGAAGTTCCTACAGGTGCAGGTGGTGGCGCAGGCCACCGGCTCGTAGCGTACGCAGCCTCGGACACATCAAGGAGAATGCATGCCTACAGTGGGAACGCGCTGGCGCACAGGCGTGGCCGTACTGTCCGCGACTGTGCTCGCCGCCCTCGGCGCGGCGCCGCAGGCGCAGGCGGCGGACGGCCCGCCGTCGATCGTCGTCCAGGACGGCGTCACCCAGCCGGTGTTCGGCTACGCCGACGCCATTCGAGAACGCCTGTTCATCGACTCCACCTTCGACAGCGACAACGACGGTCTGCGCGACATCATCGCGTTCGACCTGATGCGGCCGGCGGCGACCGCGCAGGGGCTCAAGGCCCCCGTGGTGATGGACGCCAGCCCCTACTACTCGACGGTCTGCCGAGGCAACGAGTCCGAATGCAAGGCGGACCTCGACGGCGACGGGCTGCTCGACAAGTGGCCACTGTTCTACGACAACTACTTCGTGCCGCGCGGCTACGCGGTCATCCTGCTGGACATGGTCGGCACCAACAACTCCACCGGCTGCCCGACCACAAACGCCAACCAGGACAACCTGAGCGCCAAGCAGGCCATCAACTGGCTCAACGGCCGGGCCACCGCCCGTAACGCCGCCGGCGAGGTCGTCAAGGCGGACTGGCACAACGGCAAGACGGGGATGATCGGCAAGTCGTACGACGGCTCGCTGGCGATGGCCACGGCGGTGACCGGCGTGAAGGGCCTGACCACTGTCGTACCCATCAGCGGACCGACCGAGTACTACGACTACGTGCGCAGCAACGGGGTGGTCACCCGTGGCAACAGCTACGTGTCCTCGCTGGCCAACACGGTCACCAACCCCGAGCGCCGGGACTACTGCAAGCCGGTGCGCGACGCGATAGGCGCCGCCGACGGCGACGAGCACGGCGACTACACGGCCTTCTGGAACGAGCGCAGCTACGTCAAGAAGGTCCCCAACGTCACCGCCAGTGTGCTGCTCTACCACGGCCTCAACGACGACAACGTCCGGCCGGACCACTTCAGCAAGTTCTGGTACGCCCTGGCGGAGAACAACGTGCCGCGCAAGCTGTGGCTGTCGCAGGAGGGCCACGTCGACCCGTTCGACTCGCGCCGCGCGGTGTGGGTGTCGACGCTGCACAGGTGGTTCGACTTCTGGCTGCAGAACGTCGCCAACGGCATCATGGACGAGCCGCGGGTGGACCTGGAGCGCTCCGCCGACGTGTGGGAGACCCACGCCGACTGGCCGGTCCCCGGCAAGGCCGACACGGAGGTGTTCCTCCAGCCCGGCACCACCGGCGCGGGCGGTCTCGGGCTGGTGCCCACCGCGAAGCCGGCGACCGGGGCGTTCCAGGACAGTCGCACGCAGAGCCAGAACACCATGATCCTCAACCCGGACGTGGTGCAGCCCAACCGGCTGGCCTTCCTCTCCGCGCCACTCACCGCGCCGCTGCACATCTCCGGCACACCCACAGTGCAACTGCGGGCCTCCGCCGATCAGACCGACACCAATCTCGGGGCGATCCTTGTCGACTACGGCACCGACGACCGGGTCGCGCACCGGGCCTCCGGCGAGGGGATCATCACCCTGACCACCGAGGACTGCTGGGGCCAGAGCAGCCCGACCGACGACGGCTGCTACAAGCAGACGACGAAGCGGGTGGCCACTGCCGACTACGAGCTGGTCACCAAGGGCATCATGGACGCCCAGAACCGGCAGTCGATCCGCGTCGCCGTGCCGCTGGTGCAGGGGGAGTCGTACAACTTCAGCTTCCCGTTGCTGCCCGAGGACTACGTCTTCAAGCCCGGCCACCGGATTGGCGTGATCATCGTGGCCAGCTACCCGCAGTACTCCAGCCAGGCGGACACCACCGCCGCGAACCTCCAGGTCGCGCTGAAGAGCAGCAACATCGTCCTGCCCGTGGTCGGCGGCACCGCCGCCGCACACGCCGCCGGCCTCTGACCGGCTGACCGACGGGCCGCCCTGCGCGGCTCGTCACCGGGGCGGCCCGGCGATCAACCCTCCACCGAGGGCTACCGATCGCCGGGCCGATCGGTCGTCATTGGAGGACCGCTGAGGGGCGGCGGTAAGGGTCGGTCGCGGCACCTGGTGGCGCTGCGTCCCACGTACGAGGTCCGGATCGGCGGCGAGAAGGCGGCAGAGGTCCGTAAGAAGCTGCTCACGCCGTTTCGCGACAGGTTCACCATCGACGTGCCGGGGCCTGATGACCTGGAAATGAAGGGTGACCTGCTCGACCACGAGTACGTGATCGAGCGCGGCGGCACCGAGGTGGCCTCGGTCTCCAAGCGGTGGCTGACGATCCGGGACACCTAGGCCGGGCACCGCGCCCCTGCTCGCGGCGTTGGATGTGCTGGGTTCGGCCGTGCGGTCCGGACAGCCGCCCGAGCGTGCGGACACCACTATGGCATTGACAGAGATTTATCTCCCGGTCCACACTCTCTGTGCGAGAGAGCGCTCTCCGCGCCGTTCGGTACCTCCTCCGCCACCGCCGGTCCGCAGTCGACCTGCCGCCGGGAGCTGGAAGGAATCGCCATGAACCGTGCACCGAGGATGTTCGGCATCGCCGCCGTGGTGCTCGCCACGCTCGGCCTCACGCCGACCGCGGGCTTCGCCGACCCGGGTCCGGCTCCGGACGCGCCGAGCGCTTCGCCCACCCTGGACATGGACCCCGCGATGGTCGCCGCCATGCGGAGGGATCTGCACCTCACCGACGCCCAGATCGTCAAGCGGGTACGGGTCGAGGCCACCGCGCCCGCTGTCGAGCGGCGGCTGCGCGCGAGGCTCGGCCCGTCGTTCGCCGGCGCCTGGATCCCGGAGGGCGGCGATCGCCTGACCGTCGCGGTCACCGACGCCTCCGCCATCACCGTGGTACGCGCGCAGGGCGCGGACGTGAGCGTCGTCTCCCGCAGCGAGAACCAGCTCAACGCTACGCTGGCGGCGCTCGACCGACACGGTGCCAAGGCCGGCGGTAGCGTCCACGGCTGGTACGTCGACGTCCAGGCCAACCGCGTCGTCGTGCGGGTGAAGCCCGGCGGCGAGGCAGCCGCCAGAGCGTTCGCCCGGCAGAGCGACGTCGCCGTCGACGCCATCGCCGTCGTCGAGGCCCCCGAAGCACCCCGGCCCCTGTACGACGTCCGCGGTGGCGACCAGTACGTCATCAACGGCAACACGCTCTGCTCGGTCGGCTTCGCGGTCGTCGGCGGCTTCGTCAGCGCCGGACACTGTGGCGGAGTTGGTAGCCCCACCCTCGGCTACAACAACGTCGCACAGGGCAGCTTCGCGGGCTCGTCCTTCCCCGGCAACGACTACTCGTGGATCCGTACCAACAGTTCCTGGACACCTCAGCCGTGGGTCAACAACTACTCCGGCGGCAACGTGACGGTGGCAGGTTCGCAGGACGCCGCGATCGGCAGCTCGGTGTGCCGGTCCGGCCGTACGACCGGCTGGCGCTGCGGCACGATTCTGGGCCGCAACGAGACGATCAACTATGCCCAGGGCGCCGTCTCCGGCCTGAGCCGCAGCAACGCCTGTGCCGAGCCCGGGGACTCCGGCGGCTCCTGGATCTCGGGGAACCAGGCGCAGGGCGTGACCTCGGGCGGGTCCGGTAACTGCAGTTCCGGTGCCACGATGTGGTTCCAGCCGGTCAACGAGATCCTCAGCACCTATGGACTCAGTCTGATCACCTCCGGCGGAGGCGGTAACACCCGCTTGATCAGTAACTGGAACAACAAGTGCATAGACGTGCCGTCGTCCAACTTCTCCGAAGGAGTACCGCTGCAGACCTGGGTATGCAATGGCACTGCCGCCCAGGCCTGGACGTTCAGCGGCGGGGCGTTGCGGTCCCAGAACAACAAGTGCATGGACGTCTCCGGCGGGTCCACCGCCAACGGTGCGGTCGTTCAGCTCTGGTCCTGCAACGGCACCGGTGCTCAGCAGTTCGTCCTGTCGGCGGCCGGCGACCTGGTGAATCCGCAGGCAAACAAGTGTGTCGACATCGACGGCTGGAACGGCAACGACGGCGCGCGTCTGATCATCTGGGACTGCGCCGGCACCGCCAACCAGAAGTGGCGGCAAGGCTGACCCCTTCAACGACGAGCTCACGGCCAGGCTCCGTCCCCTCGTCATGGCCCTCCCGGTTGGTACGCCACCGGCGGCGGCAAGGTCGGAGCGCGGCCACCGATGCGGTCAGCGACCGAGCCGGTCCTCGTCGCCGACAGTGCTGCACGCCGGCCCCCGGCGGCTGTCGGCGGGATCTGACCGAAGCTCGCGGGTGGTCGCCATGCACGTTCGGATGGTCCGGGGTACGTAGGCCGGGTCGCCGGCCGGGCACGGCCGCACACCTGGACGCCGCCGCGCAGCCGGCCGGTCGATGATGGTCGCCGTCCGGCCGCGCAGGTTGTTCGGAGCTGTCGGGCCTACCGGCGCATGGCGGGTCGCCTGCCGTGGGTCCACGCGCGCAACGCCCATTCCAAGGGGCCGTACCGGAACCGCCGCATCCACCAACGACTGGCTGCCACCTGGACCACAAAGATCGTCAGTGCGATGAGCAGCGTCTGCACCGGCGCGGTGTGGCCGGCCAGGCCCAGCCCGACGCCGGTGAAGACGAGCACGCAGATGAGCGACTGGCCCAGGTAGTTCGTCAGCGCCATGCGCCCCGCGGGCGCCAACGCGTCCGCGACGCGCGGACGCCGTGTGAACAGACGCAGCAGAGTCGCGGCGTAGGCCGCCGCGAGGAACGGCGCGGTGACGATGCTGACCATCAGGCCGGTCATGTTCGCCGTGCCGCCGCCGATCGCGAACACGGCGGCGCCGGCCAGGCCGACCGGATAGCCGACCCGCTCGCATCGGCGCAGCACGTTCTCGTGGGCGTGCGCGGCGGCGAGCATCCGGTGCTTGCCAGCGGCCAGACCGACGAGGAACGCGGCGAAGGCCAACGGTCCTTGCACGGCAAGGGCGCCGAGCATCGCCGGCAACGAGCGCAGGTGCTCGAGGACGACATCACCGAGCCCGCCGCGTAGGGCCTCCGTCGAACGCGCACCGGCGGTGACCGCGGCGGCCTGGTCCGGGACCACAGCGGCACCGAGAACCGCGGCCAGACCGACAACGAACGCGGTAACGCCCACGATGACCGCCGCCGTACGCAGGGCGGAGCGCGGCTCGATCCGCCGTATGGCGAGCAGTACGAGACCCAGCAACGCGTACGTGGTGAGGATGTCACCGTGGAACAGCAGCACCGCGTGCAGCGCCCCGAGTACGAACAACCCGGACAGCCGGCGTAGGAACGACCGGCCGAAGGCCGCCCCACGCCGGGCCGCCGAGTCGAGTTGCAGGGTGAAGCTGTAGCCGAACAGGAATGAGAACAGCAGGTACGCCTTCATCGCGAACAGCAGTTCGACGGCACCTGCCACCAGCCGGTCGAGCGCACCGTACGACGGATCGCTGACCAGTTGGAACGCATATCCGGAGCTGAAGTACCACACGTTCACCAGCAGGATGAGCAGCAGCGCAATCCCGCGCAACGCGTCGACGACGTTGATCCGGGCGCCGTCGATGCTCCCAGCGGTTGCATCCGGGACATGGCCCTGCTGGCCGGGGCGGAGCACAGTCATGACATCGCTCCTCGCGAGACGCTTGTGTCGGCGTACGAGGCAGCGACCGGTTCGCGGGTCACCGCGCGGCCACCGGGGCCATCGGCGGCGTTACGAAGCGACTTCAGAGCAGTGGAATCAGTCATGTCGTACAGCGTATGAGTGCACTAGCTGCCATCAACAGTGAGGCTGGCACCCGTATTTGTCCACGGGGTACCGTGACTGCACTAGTGCACGGGAGGCTGTTGTGGAGGAACCGCCGTACCGTCGGATCGCCGCCGATCTCGCGGACCGGATCTTGTCGGGCGAGCTCGCGCCCGGGGTGAGGATCCCGTCGACCCGGCAGCTCATGGCCGAGTACGGGATCGCGATGGCGACCGCGACGAAGGTCCTGGCAACGCTGCGCGAACGGGGTCTCGTTGAGCCCCTGCGGGGCGTCGGCACAGTGGTCGCCGCGGCCGGTGCGGGTAGAGCACCCGACCCTGATCGCGAGCAGGTGGTCGCCGCCGCCGTGGCCATCGCCGCCGCCGAGGGGTTGCACGGCCTGTCGATGCGCCGGCTCGCCGGCCAGCTCGGCATTCCGACGATGGCGATCTACCGGTACGTGGCCGACCGCGAAGAGCTGGTGCTGTTCATGATCGACAAGGTGATGGCCGACAACCCGCCCCCGGCCCTCACCCCGGACCACGACGGCTGGCGGGTCTGCCTGGAGGCCGTCGCCCAGTTGCAGTGGGCGATGTATCGTCGGCACACCTGGCTGGCCCAGGCGCTCTCCTTCACCCGGCCACTGCCGGCCCCGCACGCCATGGCCCACACCGAGTGGATGATGCGCGCCCTGGAGGGGCGCGGGCTCGACCTGAACGCACAGTTCACGGCGGCGGTGGCGGTGGCCAACTACGTGCGCGGCACGGCGGTGAACCTGGCCGAGGAGGCGCAGGCCGAGCAGGACAGCGGCCTGACCGACACCCAGTGGGTGGCGGCCCACGGAGAACGGATCGGCGCGGCTCTGGCCGACGGGCGGCTCCCGCTGATGGCCCGCTTCATCACCGCCGACGACATGGTCTGGAGCCTGGACACGCTCTTCGAGTTCGGCCTCCAGCGCCTCCTCGATGGCCTCGCCCCGCTCCTGCGCTGACGTCAGGGGCCTTTACCGGGCCGGCGGCAATGGAGACCGCCGGCGCGGCGCGATGTGGCGTCAGAGTCGGGAGGTGAAGGTGGCCAGGAAGCGGTGCGGGGTGACGACACCGGCGTTGTCGAAGCAGATGACGTCGACGTCGGCGTTTGTGGTGTACGTCCAGGGCTGGGTGAGGTGGCAGTAGTTGCTGCCGGTGCCCTGCGCCACCACCTGAACGTGCGTCTCCTTGAGGCCGACCTGCGGGAAGGTCGCCAGGTAGCGGCCGGAGGGCGCCAACGGTGCCACGGTGTTCGCACCGACACCGAGTACCGAGTTGTCGTTGGTCGGCCCGCCGACGGCGGTGCCCAGATAACCGAAGTACGACGGCGGTCCGAGCGAGCCGATCACCGGCCGCCGACGGTGGTACGAGAGGACGAAGTCGGTGTTGATGAACGCGCCGGCCTGGTCGTAGCAGAAGACGTACACCTGCACGCCGGTGCCAACGGCGCTCCAGGAGTAGACCTTGCAGCGACGCGGACCGGCGTTCGGCTGCACGGCGGTGACCTGCACGTTGCCCGCGAGCAGCCCGGCCAGTCCCACCCCGGGCAGCCGCACCAGGTACTGCCCGACGCCCAGCGGTCCGACAGTGTTCACCGCACCCGTGGAGTTGTACGACTGCGCCACCAGGCCGCTGCTCCACTGCGCGTACGCGTGGGCGGTGCCGGCCGGCAGCACGCCCGAGCTGGTCGTCCAGAGCACTGTGAACGGGGTGTCGTCGCGCGTGCCGCCCGGCTTGTGGCACTGCACGTCGACGATCTCGTCGGTGCCGGACTGGAACCAGCGGACCACCTCGCAGTAGTGACCGGTCCGGTTCACCGGGGTCACGTGCGGCACGCCCCGGGAACCGGCGCCGATCTGCGGGAAGCGGACCTGGAACCGGCCGGGCGCGAGCTTGATGCCGTCGGCCCAGGCGGCCGGAAACGCGGTCTTCCAGCTACCCCACTGCCGGCTGGTGTCCAGCACGGTCCAGGCCGACACTGTGGGGTCCTTGACGTACGCGAAGCCCCAGCGGTCGGCGGTGGCCGCCGCAGCCGGTGCCGGCGGCGCGAGTGCGCTGGCTGCCAGGACGGCGGCCAGCGCCGTGGTGACGAACGATCGGAGACGCATCTGTTCCTCCAGTCGACGGGAACATCTCGGAGAGGAGTGTGCGCGTAGTGATCTGATGGTCACAGTCGGCTACATCGTGCTCTGGTGTCGGCTGTCCGCTACTCGTGAGCGAGATTCTGAGCAGTGCTAGCACTTTGCTGACGCCTCGCGTCTGCTGCCGCTGACCGCACCGGCCGAGGCCTCGGGCACCCAGGGATCGGCGCGCGCCCACTGGCATTCTTCGGGTAACGACTCGACGACCTGCCCGGCGTGGTACCAATACCCGGATAGGCGAAGCCGGCAGGAATGGGCGGCCCATGTCGACAAGGGCAGCAGCGCTGCTTCGAAAACCCGGGCAACCCCAGCGACCGAGCCTTCTGGAACTCTTCTTCGACCTGGTCTTCATCTTTGCCCTCAATCGGGTCTCGCAGCGGCTGGTCGAGGAACTCACCGAGCAGCGTGTCGTCCTCATCGAGGCGGGCGAGACGCTGCTGTTGCTGCTGGCCTTCATCGTGCTGTGGTTCGTCACGGCGTGGGTCACCGACCTCTACGACCCGCAGCGGCCGCAGCTTCAGGTGCTGGTCTACACGGCCATGCTCGGGGCGCTGGTGATGGCAGTCGCGGTGCCGCACGCGTTCGGTGACAGAGGTCTGGCCTTCGCTGGTGCGTACGTTGCCGTCCACATCATCCGTGGGCTGGTCATCGTGCCGCTTCTGCGCGGCCACGAAGCTCAGCGCCGAGCGGCTGGAGTGTTCTTCTGGTTCACGTTGTCGGCAGTGCCGTGGATCGCCGGCGCGATCGTGACGGATCTGGCCCGCACCCTGTTGTGGACGCTCGCGATCGCCATCGACGGCGCGGCACTGCTGTTGTTCTATCCCGCACCGTGGTCCCGCCCCACCCAACGGCAGTGGCCCGTCCTGGCCGAATACCTGTCTGAGCGTTACCGACAATTCTTCATCATTGCCCTGGGCGAATTGATTTTGACGACCGGCTCGACCTACAGCGACACATCGTTTCGAAACGGCGGAGCGGCGGCAGCTTTCTCGGTTTCCTTCATCACCACTGTGCTGCTTTTCCGTGTCTACATCTTCAGGGCGGGCCAGCTGTTGCCCGAAGCCATCAGGGCCGCCGCTGAGCCCGCGCACCTAATCCGGGAGGCTTTCCTCGCGCATGTACTCATGGTGGCCGGGATCGTCGCCGTTGCCGTCGGATACGAGATCGTGATCGAACATCCGTTCGGGCATACCAACGCGGCGTGGATCCTCGTCGTCCTCGGCGGACCGATGCTCTTCCTGATCGGACGAGCCTTGGTGGAACATGCCGTCTTCGCCCGGGTGTCCCACTCTCGGATCATCGGCGCTCTGGCGCTTGCTGGCGCGTCGCCATTCATGATCTTCGTGCCGCCGCTGGCCGTGGCCGTCACCGCCGTCATCGTCCTCGCCGGCATCGCCGCTTCCGACGCGGTCCACGCCAAGGGGAAACCGCCCGAACGACCGCACCCGGCCAACTCCAGGCAGTGAGCATGGAACCTTCACCGACCCGTGATGGCCGCGATGGCGCTGTTGACGACGGTGGCCGTCACGGTGCTGGTCACGGCCGCCGCCGCGGCGTCGGCACCCCAGTTGCCCCGCTCGAGTTCCTTGGCCCGGCTGATCACCGATGACGTCCACGGGATCTCGCTGTGGAACTGCGGGAGCGTCCCGCTCGCCGAGAGCAGCGCCGCGAGCGCGGCGACCCGCGCCTGCGGCTCCGCGCCGTCCACGAGGACCTGCCGAACGTCGGCGAGCAAGCGGGCCCGTCGTTCGGTTCTGCCCTCCCGAAGGGCCGTCGTCCGGAACAGGCCGAGCACCTTACGGGGCTCCTGGTCGATGTCGCCTCGCGCGATGAGCCGCTCCAGCACTGGCTGGCGCAGGGCTGGACCGATCGCGGCCAGGGCCGTCTGCACCCCCCTCGGTTTCTCGGCGAGGTAGTCCCACGCGGGGCGTAGGAGGCCATCCGTCGGTGGGTGACCCGCCACGCTCCGGAGCCGTCCCCGGTCCGCACTGGTCAGGTGGCCGCCGAGGGTGAGGTCCGCGAGAACGGCGCCGCCGAGGACGTAGAAGAGGGTGTTCTCTCCCGCGATGGTCCCGGACCTGGGTTGGAACAGGAGCAGTAGGAGATCTTCCACCAGGGTCGGCGCGTACGACCGGGCGTCGAAGGTCATCGGCGCGGCTCCCAGCGGAAGAGTCGGGTGGCCAGAGCGACGGCGACGACGACCCAGCCGAGCGTGGGCGCGAGCAGGAGCAGGGAGTCGGTCACGGCGACACCGCCGTTCCAGGCGTTCATTGTCAGTTCGGTGGCCGCGCCGCCGGGCAGCAGCCGCTTGAGCCAGGCGAGGTTCTCGGTGCCGGTGATGCCCACCCAGCTGGCCATGGCGATCACCCCGAGGGTAACGGGCAGGGTGGTGACCTGGGCGTGTTCGGGGGAGTTCGTCAACCCGGCCGTGGCCAACGCCAAGCCGATCATCATGGCCACTGTCGCCAGGACCGCCACCACCAGCAGGGCGACGTTCGCCGGTGCGCCGGCGACCACTGCCAGGGCGGTCAGGATCGCTGTCACCTGCACCCCGGCGAGGACGACCACTGGCAGCAGGAGGCCGGCGAGGATGCCGGCGTCGCCTTCGGCGGTGGAGCGCAGCCGCTTGAGGAAGAGATTCTGTCGCCGGGACGCCAGGGTGGTGACGGCGGTGGCGTACAGCCCGAACGCGGCCACCGTGAACGTGACGATCGCGGCGATGTAGCCGAGGCTCCCGATGGCGGCGTAGGTCTCGTGCTGACGGACGAAGAACACACAGACCGCGACCGGGATGATGAGGCTGGTGATCAGCACCAGCCGGTTACGGAAGATCTGGATCAGTTCGCTGGACGCGATGGACAACACGGTGAGGCTCCTCGCGGAAGATCGAATCAACTGTTGATGGCGCGGAAGACGTCGTCGAGGCGGGTCGGCCCCGCCGCCAGGTCCCGCAGTTCCACGACGTGGTCCTGCGCCCAGCCGAGCAGGAGGTGCAGGTCCTTCTGCAGTTCGAAGGTCTCGACAACTACCTTCCCGTCCGCGTCGACGGTGGCCCGCACCGGCAGCGTCGGCACCGGTGCCGGGAGGGAGAAGCGGATGACAGCGGGCAGGGTGCGGGTCAACTCGGAGACGGTGCCTTCCCTGTGGAAGGCGCCCTCGTGCATCAGCCCGATCCGGTCCGCGCGCTGTTGTGCCTCCTCCAGGTAGTGCGTGGTGAGCACGATGGTCGCGCCGTTCTCCCGGAGCCGGTCCACCGTCGCCCAGACCGCATCGCGGGACTGGATGTCGAGGCCTGTGGTCGGCTCGTCCAGGAAGATCAGCTCCGGGGTGCCGTAGACCGCTGTGGCGAAGTCCAGCCGCCGCTTCTCCCCGCCGGACAACTGCGACACCTTGCGGCCGGCTCGGCCGGTGAGGTCGACCATGTCGAGCACCCGGCCGACGTCGTCGGTGCGTCGGGTGAGCCGACCGATCAGACCGACGGACTCACGGACGGTGAGGTCCGGGGAGAATCCGCTCTCCTGGAGCATGACGCCCATTCGGGGACGTACCGCTCTCCGGTCGTCGGGGCTGTGCCCGAAGACGCGTACGGTGCCCGAGGTTGGCCTCCGATGTCCCTCGACAACCTCAAGGGTCGAGGTCTTTCCGGCTCCGTTGGTGCCCAGCAGCGCGTAGAGCTCTCCGGGTCGCACCTCGAAGGTGACGTCCTTGACGGCGTGGAAGTCGCCATAGGTGAGGTTCAGCCGGTCGACTTCGATGACGGGTGTGGTGGACATACACCAATGACAGCGCGGGCGCCGCCGACCCGTCAGTGGCGCCACGTCATCACCGCATGTGACGTGGTGTCACTGGTCGGCGCCTCTGGCTGCCGGATACTGACATGGTGACCGCGAGAACGCCGCGCTTCACCGAGTCGACGCAGGGGAGACTGCGCCGGCTCAACCTCGCCACGTCACTGCCGCCGGTGGTGTTCGCCGCGGTGGTCCTGCTCTGGACCGACGCGCGTAGCTGGTGGCACATCGTCGTCCTGGCGCCGGGTGCCGTGGCGGCCGTGGTGGCCTTCGAACGGTGGACGGCAAACGACCTCGCCCGGGTCGCGCTGCCCTGCCTTGTTGTGGCGGCAGCGGTCTGGCCCCTCGGGGTCCTGGTGACCGGCAGCCCCAACGCCTACTGGGGTGTCTGCGCCGTAGGCTCGCTTGCCCTGCGCGAGGTGCGACGGCGTCGGGCTCTGACGATGGCCGGGCTGTTCACCTACGTCGCCGCCGTCGGCGCGGCACGGCTGCTGGTGCAGCGGGACGACATAGGTCACGTCCTGGTCACCTACGTTCTCATCCCGACCGCTCTCACCGTCGTCGTGACGGCCTTCACGGTGGTCGGCGAGCGGTTCTACGACCTCATCCGGGAGCTCGAACAGACTCGGGAACGCGAGGCGGAGCTGGCCGTGGTCCGGGAGCGCGTACGGTTCGCCAGCGACCTGCACGACATCCAGGGCCACACCCTGCACGTGGTCAAGCTGAAGATCGCCCTGGCCCAGCGACTGCTGCTCCGCGACACCGCTCGGGCGGAGAAGGAGCTGCGGGAGACGTACACGCTGGTCAGCGACACCATCGCGCAGACCAAGGAACTCGCCTACGCACAACGGCGGCTCAACCTCACCGCGGAGATTGAAAACGCGAAGAACCTGTTCGAGGCCGCCGGCATCCGGGTCCGGGTCACCCGGGAGGCCGAGGTCGATCCCCGCGCCAGTGAGCTGCTCGGGCAGGTGCTGCGGGAGACGACCACGAACATCCTGCGGCACGCGCAGGCCACCCAGGTGCAGATCACGCTCGCCGCGTCGGGCATCACCATCGTCAACGACGGCGTGACCGCCAGCACGCCCCCGGAGCTCAGGGGGCTGGCGGCACTGAGGCAACGGGTGGCGGGCGACGGGGGTGAGCTGACGGTGGAACAGAAGGACGGGCGGTTCCTGACCGCGGCGGTCTTGCCACCCGCTCGGGCCGACGCGCCCCCGACGGTCAGCGGGAAGGACGGCCGATGACTACCATCGTGCTCGCCGACGACGAGGCGCTGCTGCGCACGGCCCTGGCCGCGCTGCTGCCGATGGAGGGCGACATCACCGTTCTCGCCGAGGCGCAGGACGGCCGGTCGGCGATCGCCGCCACCCTGCGGCACCGGCCCGACGTGCTGGTCATCGACCTGGAGATGCCGGGCGTGGACGGCCTGGGCGCCGTCGCCGAGATCCGCCGCGAGCGACCGGAGCAGGTGATCCTCATGCTGACCCGGCACGCCCGCCCCGGCGTGCTGCGCAAGGCGCTGAAGCTCGGCGTCCAGGGCTTCGTCAGCAAGTCCGCCGAGCCGGCCCACATCACCTCGGTCATCGCCACCCTGCACTCGGGGAAACGCTGGATCGACCCGGACGTGTCAGTCCTCGCCGTCACCGAGGACAGCCCCCTCACCGACCGGGAAGCCGACGTCCTGCGGGTCACCGGCGAGGGCTACTCGGTCGCCGACATCGCCGCTCGGCTCCACCTCGCTCCGGGCACCGTCCGCAACTACCTCTCCAACGCGATGCGCAAGACCCAGACCCGGACCCGCCACGACGCGGCCCGCTACGCCCGTGAACACGACTGGCTGTAGACGGCCGGCGTGATCAGCGACATCACCCTCTACGTCCGGCCCTTGCCGGCGCTCACCTGCTGATGGCTCGTCTCGGGCCCGACCTGGCCCGGCGCAACGGACAGCCGGGCCTGGCTCGGCTGATCCCGTTCGCCAGCGGCGCGATGCACTCGATGGCCGCCACCGGCGAACGGAGGATCATGCCGAAAGTGGCACCCCGGTAGCAGCATCTGCTGCCAGCGATCGCCGCCGAGAACCCGCCGCCGAGACCTAGTCGGGTAGGTGTTGGCGCTCCCGCACCTCGCTCTCCTGGGGGAGTGGAACCGGCCCGGGGAGGGAGGCGTCACGGTGTTGGCTCGGCGAGGGTGCTGGTATGCCCGCTTACAGAGGTCGTCGCTGGGCGTACGGCGCCTTGGCTTGGTTGATCTTCTTTGTGGTGTCCCACGTGCTCCTGGTGTTCTTCCCCGGGCCCGATCCCACCGGTGATGGACAGTGGGGCATGAGGGCCTACGTGATCTTCAACGTGGTGCTCATCTCCATGTCAGCCATCGGAGCAGCCGTCGTTCTGGCCACAGTCCGCCCGCCGGCTCGGCGTCTTCCCCAATGGTTACTGCTGGTGCCACTGTTGTTCGGCAGCATGCTGCTCGTCATCCGGGGTGTTCCAGGAATGGTCGAGAATCTTCTGATGGTCACCGGTGTCCGTCGCGGTGGTTTCGTGGGGGCGGCGGACATCTCGGCGGGCGAGTTCTGGACCGGCATCGGAGTCAACACCTACTTTTTCGCAGGAGCGGTGTTGCTGGTTGGGACAACCGTCTCCTACGTCCGACGATCAGCGGGCCCGTCTCGGTGAGGCGTACCGGCGTCCGCGCGGGCGATCTCCTCCCGCAACAGAGTCGCCTCGTCGTCGCGGTCACAGAGCAGCAGCACAGTGAACTCTGGCTGGCCGAACGGGCTCGCCCAGTGATGAACGGCCTGCGCCAGGATCTGGAACAGTGTGTGCCGATCCTCGGCACTGCTCGACAGCACCCGAGGCGCGTTCTCGACGACGATGAGATACCCGTCCGCAGGCAACCAGTGCAGATCACGGAGACATTCGGACAACGCGTCCCAGTTCCAACCGAAGTAGCCGGGAAAGAGCAGCGCGTCGGAGAACTCGTAGAAGGTGTGGTCCGCGTCCGTCATCCTCGTTCCGTCGAGCCGGGCGACGACGAACCTGCCCGCTTCCGGTAACACCGCCGCCACCTCGACCAACTGACTGCGCGAGCAGACCTCGATCTGATCGGTGGAGCCGCTCCGCCAGTTGCTCATCGGACGATGACCAGGTTGGCCATGTCGACGACCGGCAGGTAGCCGAGGGCGGCGTAGATCTTGTTCGACGTCGGGTTGGCCTGGTCGGTGAACAGGCAGACCCGCGCGCCGTCGGCCTGGATTCGGCGGGAAACCTCGGCTACCGCGTTGCTGGCCCAACCACGTCCGCGCTGGACCGGCGGTGTGTACACCGGGCCCAGGCGGGCCACCCCGAACGACTGTGGGTTGGCGCCGGTGAGGTGCACCGGCTCCCCGGTCTCGTCGACCCAGAACCACAGCCGTCCGGCTCGGATCCGACGCAGCACCTCCGCGTGGTCGAGCGCTTCGTGCGCACTCGTACCGGGCGGGCGGCCCGCCTGTTCGTCGGCGTCACCCGTGAACGCGGCGAGCCACTGCGTGACCAGTCCCGCGTCGTCCTCGGTCGCGGTCGCCAGGCTGCCCCGCACCGGTGGTGGCCCCGTCAGCTCGCCGAGCTCGTGCAGCCGTGTGTGCTGGGTGACCTGGACTTCACCCCCGCCGAGTCGGGCCAGCGCGGAGGCGCACAGCTCAGCGGCGGGCAGGGCCCCGTTGACAGCGAGGACCTCCTCCCCGCGCTCGTGCAAGGTGTGGGCCAGCGCAACGGCCGCCTCGTCGGGCATGGGCAGCAGGAACGGCGGATAGGGGGCATACGGCGCCGAGCGCATCCCGGCACCGACCACGGCACCGGAGTCGTCGCTGACCACCAGCCACCAGTTGCGGTCGGGCTGCGGGATCCCGTCGGCCCGCTGCGTTAACAGCCGGTGCGCGATGGTGGTCACGACAGTGCTGACGACCGGATCGGCGCCCAGGTAGTCACCCGCAACGGCCAGGAACTCGCCCGGATCGCTGAGGAACCGCAGCCGCAGTCCGGTCCTCGGGACAATGCTCATCCGCGTACGTTAGCCACCGCCCACCAGATCGAGACAGGAATTTTGTGCGGCCCGAGGACCTGTAAGCGCTAGCCAGCCGTGCGGCGGGCGCACGGTTGGTCTAGGCCGGGCGGGGTACACCGCCGCGAGTGGCGCGGGGGCTGGGCTCACCCGGCTTGGCCACCGAAGGTGCTTCGGAGGGGCCGATGTCGGGTGCATCAGCGCGGTCAAGCGGGCCCGGGATGTGCGATGACGTGGTGGAGCTGCGGGTACACGGCGCCGCCAGCGCAAGCGCCGCCCAGGTGTTGAACGTGGCGCAGGTCGAGCAGGTCGCGGGCGACCGCAGTGGGGGCTTCTACCGACCCCAACGCCCATGTTCGTGCGGCAGCGGTGAACGGGTGACGGAGGCGTACCGCTGGGGTGACCTGCCCGCCGGAAGCGTGGTCCGAACACTGACGCTGGTGTTCCTCCTGCCGTTCATGCTTGCCAACCTGGCGATCTGGATGCGACCGGCGAGCCCTGGCTCCGACGCGATTGTCAGATCCCTGTGCCGGTTGTTGGCGCTCACCCTCACCGCGCTCTACGTGCTGGCCTTCGTCGGCGTCACGCTGGACCTGGTCGCGTGGAAGTGCATGGGCTCGTCAGGCTGCCTGGCCGGGCGCACCTGGTTGTCCTGGTTGGGTGGGCAACCCGTGGGCCTGCGCCTCGCGGTACTCGCTGTGGTTCCGGCCGCCGCCATCGGCCTGCTCTGGCGGGCCAGCACCCGGCCGGGAAAGATGTTCGACGCGTTCCGCGCTCCGGCGGACGAGGTCTCCGAGCATCGACTCAGCGGGATCGGTCAGTGGGACGCCGGGCCGCTGGTGGGTCGGCTGCGCTCGATCCACGTCGCGGCGGCGTTCGCGACACTGGACGTCGCACTGCTTGCCGCCCGAGCCGCGAACGGCGCCTCGGCCAGCACGATCGCGTTGGCCGTGGCCACCGGGACGGTGCTGGCCAGCTGCGTGGTCCTGCTCTGCCTGCCACCGCTGCTCGACCGGGCCGCCTCGGATCAGCGACTGGACCGAATCACCCGCACGGTACGGACGGTAGCCGTGGCCCTGACCATCGTGGTGACGGTCCACGTCCTCGCCAGCCCGGCGCCGTGGCGCGAGGTGGGAGGCCTGCCCGGCTACGGCGCACTACTCACCTCGCTGTTCGTTGCGCAGACGATCCTGCTGGCCGCCCTCGGCGCTGTGCTGCTCTGGCGCCGGGGTCGACGGCGGGACGCCATCCCGCTGCTCGGGCTGGGCGCGCTGGTGATGGCGGCCAGCGCGGTCAGTCTGGCGGTGGCAGTGTCCGCCGAGTTCGTCTACCGGGTGGCGGATTTCCTGGATCGCGACGCGCCGACCGGAGAGGGTCTGGCCTCCGGTCTGCCGCCGGCGTTCACCTGGGCGATCTTCGGCTTTCTCCGGACAGTGCTGTTCACGCTGGTGGTAGCGGTTCCGGTCATTCTCATCTCTCGACGCCGTCGGCTTCGTGCTGCGGCGGCGATCGTCGCCTGCGACTACCCGGACCCCCCGCCCGCAGCCGCGACCCGGCTGCGGCAGGTGCAGAAGGCGATAGCCAGGGCCCGCTTCACGGAAAGACTGATTCCGTTGGCGGTGGTCTACGCCTGCCTGGCCGGGATCGGCACGGCCACCACCACCCTCGGTCTGCTGGAGTTGCTGCCGAGCGAGTCTGTGCAGCGGTACGCACGGGTGCCCGGCGACCTGATCACCTTCTCCATCGCGTTCGGGAGCTGGGGGATCGCGGCGATCATCCTCGGCCTGACCATCGGTGGAATCTTCGCCTACCGGACGGCCGAATTCAGGCGCCACGTTGGTGTCCTGTGGGACCTGGGCACGTTCTGGCCCCGGGCCGCCCACCCGTTCGCGCCACCCTGCTACGCCGAACGAGCGGTGCCGGAGTTGACCCGACGAATCACGTACCTGGTCGGACGCGGCAACCTCGTGCTGCTCACGGCACACAGCCACGGTTCGGTGCTGGCCGCCGCGACAGTGCTCCAGTTACCGCCGCAGGTCAGCAGTCGAGTCGCTCTGCTCACCCATGGGTCACCTCTGAGCCGACTCTACGCCCGACTGTTCCCCGCCTTCGTCGACGACGAGGTGCTGCACGAGATCGGCTCTCGCGTCGACTGGCGGTGGGTGAACCTGTGGCGTGACACCGACTCGATCGGCGGCTGGATATTCACCGCCCACCGGACAACCACGCCGGTAACCGTCCGCGGGACGGCGGCAACGGTGGACCGCCGGCTACGGGATCCCGCCGACGTGGTGCCGCTACCTGGCGACAGCGTCCCGCCGCCGATCCAGGGACACCGGCCCCGCGGATCGGAGCAGCGGTACGCCGAGGCCGCCCGCGAGTTGATCGAGCGCCTTCGCCAGCCGATGAACTCAGTGCCGCTTCCGGGCGACCCGCCGACCGGGCACTGACGAACCCGCGGCGGTGGCGCGGGCGTGCCCGAAGTACATGAGCTCCCAGATCGCGTCCTCGGCGAACGCCTCGACCACCTGTCCGCCCTTGTGGTGCTCGATCGTGAGCAGGCCGGCGAAGCGGAGGTAGGCGCCGTTGAACCGGACCAACCGGGCCGCTGCCCGCTTCAGCCAGGGCAGGTCCTTGGTGAGGGGATTGCGGACCAGGTCGCGCTCGCGGTCGAAGGTCACCACGTACGTGTCGTCGTCGTCCACGTAGGTGTAGCGGACGATGCCCGCCACCGGCTTGCCGGTCTTCGCGTCGGTGTAGACCCCGTCCCGCTCGAACGTCATCTTCGCTGGATCGTCGCCGATGATCCGGCCGTCGCGGGCCAGCATGAAGATGGGGATCTCGGCGAAGCCGTACTTTTCGGCGCCAGTGATGAACGACGCGATGACCGTGTACGGTCCGGCCTGCCCCCGTCCCCAGTACCAGTCGTTGATGATCTTCGGCAGCCCGACGTTGCCCCAGTTGTGGTCGTGGTAGCCGACGCCGGTCGTCTCGTGCCGCACCCCGTCGATCGTGTACGAGCCCCGCACGGCTCCCTGGGGCACCGAGGGCAGCCAGTTGAACTCGAGGTCGCCCTCCGGGCCGAACAGCATGTGCCCGGTGGCCGGACGCCAGGCCGGGACCTCGGACGTCAGTGTGAAGTCGACCCTCAGCCCCCCGGCGGTCGCCTGGATCCGGTACTCGCGCAGGCTCTCGCCGTGGAAGCGGTTGCCCGGCCCCATGCCGACGTCGGTACGCCCGCTCGCCGCCGACCAGTCCGCTGCGGGGATCGCGATCGTGTTGTGGGACATCGTCCCGTCAGGCAGTTCCAGGTTGACCCGGAGCTGCGGTGACAGCGGGCTACCCGCCGCGCCGAGGTCCTTGTTCATGAACACCACGACAACCTTCGCGCCGTCGTCGAGGTGGGCGTCGAAGTACCACCACTCGTACGACCCGGCGCGATTGTCGGTGCGGGCGCCGTCCTCCCATTCGCGTACCGCATCGCGCTCCAGCCCGAAGCGGGCATAGTCGTCGCTGAGCGCGGCGAGTTCGGGGTGATCGAACATGACTCTTCGTCTCCGTTGCTTCTGCAAGATCAAACTGTGCGGACGCCTCACAGGGTGGCGAATCCCTGACGCCAGGAGGGATGGGTCGGGCTCCAGCCAAGGTGCGTGCGGGCGTGGTGGTTGCTCGCTCCTCGCGCCCAGCCATGCCGCTCGCCCTCGGTCACCGCTGGCGCTGGCACATTGGCCGCCGCGCAGAACGCGGGCACCCATTGCGAGGCGGCGGCTGGCTCGTCGTCGCAGACGTTGACGACGCCGACGGGCCACTCCAGAGCAGCGACCGCGGCGGCGACGGCGTCGTCGACGTGCAGCAGGCTACTCACGTCCGCGTCGGCGGGGACCTTTCCGGCGGCGGCGAACTGGGCCATCAGACCGTCGCGGGCGTACCAGGTGCCCGGGCCGTAGAGGGTGCCGTACCTCAGCAGGACCCACTCGGGCGCCTCCTGGACGGCGGATTCGAGCGCGGCGGCACCGGCCACACTGGTCTGGCGTGGCTCTGGGGCGTCGAGGTCGAGCGGGGTCTGCTCGGCCGCGGGCTCGGCGCCCGGCTCGTAGGCCCAGGCGATGCTCTGCGCCACGATCCGGCGTACCCCGGCGGCGAGCGCCGCGTCGACCAGATTGCGGGTCCCGGTCCGGCGCAGTCGCGAATTGGCGGCGAAGTCGCCAGTGCTCAGGCTGGTCAGCTGGTGCATCACCACGTCGGGCCGGGCGTCGCGGACGGCGGCCGCGACCGCGTCCCGGTCGAGCACGTCGACGGCGACCGGGCCGTTGCGGGCCAACCCGATGACCTCATGCCCCCGGGCGGTCAGGATCGGCTCGAGCCGGCGGCCGATGACGCCGGTCGAACCGGCGAGAACGATACGCATGACGTGCCTCTTCCGTCAGTTCGGCCGGATTGAGCGGCGGTTCTTACGCTGTTCGAGCTCGTCGGGGCTCACCAGCACCAGCATTTCCTGGCCGGGCGCGCACACCATCACGACCAGGAACTTGGTCACCTGATCGGACAGGTTGTTGGCCGACCGGTAGTGGATGACGTCGCCGCCTGGCTCCCAGAACGCCTCACCGGCCTTGATCACCCGTTCGGGCTCGCCCTCCAGCTCGAAGATCATCTCGCCCTCGAGCAGGTAGCCGAAGACCGGGCCGGAGTGCCGGTGTGGCGGCGTGCCCGGGTCGCCCGGTGGCAGTTCGATCGTCGCTGTCATCACGTGGGAGCCATCCGGCAACTCCGGTGGCATGGCCGTGCCCAGCAGCACGATCTCGTTATTTCCGATCTTCATGGTCTGCATGAGTCGAACGTATCCCCGACCGGACCAGCAGGATGGACCAGTTGGTGACCGGTCTGATGGACCAGTTGGCAGAGTCCGGACAGTGCCTCCTGCCAGGCGTGAGCCGGCGGCGCCGCGTATCCGAGGACCAGGGCTGCCGCCTGCCGCTCATCCGCGGGATCGTGCCAGTAGCCGTTGCCGTGCAGGCCGATCAGGCGCAGTCCCTCGCGGCGTCCGGCCTGGATCAGCCAGCGCTCCTCCGCCACGGAAGCCAGCGGTAGCAGCGCGTGTACGCCGGCAGCGATGCCCTTCAGCGCAGTGGTGGTCACCTCGGCAAGGCGGGCGGCCAGCTCGGTCCGGCGACGTCGGTAGGTCAGGCGCATGCGGCGGATGTGCCTGTCGTAGTCACCGTGCGTGAGCAGGTCGGCCATCGTGAGCTGGTCGATCGCGGAAACTGCGGCGCCGGCCTCCACGATCGTCGTCGTCAGTTCGCGACGCAGTGGCTCGGGTACGACGAACCAACCCAGGCGGACGCCCGGCGCCAGCGACTTGCTCGTGCTGCCCGCGTACACGATTCGCTCTGGTGCCAGCGCCTGCATGGCGCCCACCGGCCGCTGGTCGTAGCGGAACTCGCCGTCGTAGTCGTCCTCGATCAGGAACGCGTCGTGCTTCCGTGCCCACGCGATGAGCCGGTAGCGGTGCCGTGGGGCGAGCACCACCCCGGTCGGATGCTGGTGCGCCGGGGTGAGCAGCGCGGCCTGACCCGCCGCGTCATCCGGGTCGGCCCCGCCGGGGCCGACGGTGAGCGGGGTGACTGTCAGGCCCGCAGCACGCAGCACCGTGCGGTGATGGGCCAGACCAGGGTTCTCGGTGGCGATGGCGCGGACGCCGCGCCGGTGCAGCGTCCGCGCCAGCAGGGAGAGGCCCTGGGTGAGGCCCGCCGTGATCACCACAGCCTCCGGGTCGCAGAGCACCCCCCGAGTGCGCGCGAGATAGCCGGCCACCGCCGCCCGCAGTGCGGGTAGCCCGGTCGGTTCGGAGTAGTCCAGCGTGCCGCGTGGAGCCGTCGTCAGCGCCCGGCGGACGCTGTCCGCCCAGGCCGTTCGGGGGAACGACGCGAGGTCGGGAATCCCCGGCCGCAACTCGATCAATGGCCCTGCCGGGGGCGACGGCCGCGGTTGTCCGCGCGTGCCGGGCGGATCATGGAGCACGTCCGCGACCCGGGTGCCCGAGCCGGGTGCCGCCAGCAGCCACCCTTCCGCCACCAACTGCGCGTACGCCTGCACCACGGTGCCCCGGGCCAAGCCCAGGTCGGCGGCCAGGCTCCGGCTGCCAGGTAGGCGCGACCCGGCCCGCAGCCGGCCGGTCCGAATGCTCTCCCGTAACGCGCTCTCCAGCGAGCGACCCGGGGAACCCGCACTCCGATCGAACTCCAGATGCAGGTCAAGCGACTTCGTCACTCAGCAACGATCCCATTCGCGCGAGCGGCACCGGCAGGTTCGGCGACGACTCAGGCGCCAGACCATCGACCTCGACGTACGTGCCGTCGACGAACCACGCGTCGCCAGGCGCCGGTGCCGACTGTCACCGCTGGAACTGGGCTAGTTTCTGAGGGTTGAGGATGATCAACACTCGTTCGATCCCGGCGGGTGAGGCGTCGATGGTGACCAGAGCGACAGTTGCCCCGGGCCGCGAGACGAGGATCGCGGCGTGGCCGTTGGATTCGACGATCTCCGGTGAGAGGTCGCGGCCGAACTTCCGGATCAGTCCCAGGATGTAACGCGCGACGTTGTCACGTCCGACGACGGGTAGCTGGGCGGCCCGGACGGTGCCGCCGCCGTCGGCGTAGGAGATGGCTGTTTCGGCGAGCAGTTCCTCGAGCTGGGCCAGTTCACCGGAGCGGGCTGCGGCGAGAAAGGCATACAGCAGGCGGTCGCGGTCGGCGTGGCCGACCGGTTCGCGCCGCTGCCGGGCCAGGTGCGTGCGGGCGCGGTGGCCGAGCTGTCGTGCGTACGCCTCGCTGACGTCGAGTACCTCGCCGATCCGCCGGAATGGGTAGTCGAACGCCTCCCGCAGCACGTACACCGCCCGCTCGGCCGGGGTGAGCCGTTCCAACAGGAGTAGCACGGCGAGTTCGAGTGACTCGTTGCGCTCGGCCTGGAGTGTCGGGTCGGCGGAGGTGTCGACGGGCTCGGGCAGCCACGGTCCGGGATACAGCTCGCGGCGGGCGCGAGCCGACGTCGCGGCGTTCAGAGCGAGCCGAGAAGTCGTCGTGACCATGAACCCGATCGGGTCCCGTACCTGGCTGCGTTCGGTCTGCTGCCACCGGAGCCAGGCTTCCTGCACGATGTCCTCCGCCTCCGCGACACTGCCGAGCATCCGGTAGGCGATGCCGAAGAGCCGTGGACGGACCGCGTCGAACACCGCCAACGCGTCGACCAGTGCCCCGCCTCTTCCTCGCCCTGCCATGGCCGCCTCGTCGCCCCTATCCCTGAATTCGAACTGCCGCCGATATCGCTGCTGTCTGTTGAGCGCCAGCCACACAGATACCCCTTGCGGGGCCGTACTACAGCACTTGAGCGGTGTTATGGCCAGCGGCTTGGGTCGGCGACGATGTGAGCAGACCGACACAGACCTGCACGAGCGTGCCGACGAGCCAGGTAAAGGGACTGTCGATGCCGTCCTGTTCGTCGTCCGGCATCGTGTACCAGACGGTGTACATCGCTTTTACCGCGTGTTCAGCGGCGTCGACCGAACCCAGCAGCTGGTACGCGAGGTTCTTGAGGAGGCGTCGTTCGGCGACGACGACGCAGAACGCGCTGGGTAGCGCGTTTGGCCGAAGTGGCCGGAGGGGTTCGGGAAACATTGGCTCTCCCAGTGGTTGACGCAGCAGGTTCAGCGGGCGGCCCGAGCCGAGGCGAGGTCGCGCCGAGCGGCCGATCGGTCGCGTAGCGCTGTCAGCAAGATGATCACCAGGCCGATGAGCGCCACTGCCGCGTTTGCGGTGGTGAGGAGGATCGCCTCACCGACTGTCGCCCCCTGCATGTTCGTGAGGTGATAGAAGAAATGGGGGAGCGCGAAGACCGAATAGGCAGCCGCGGCGGGGATGACGAAGTGGGCCTTGGGTTTGACCGCCGCGATGCCCAGCAGCAGGGCGATTGCCAGTGATGCCGTACCGAAGTCCCGCGCGTAGTGCTCGCTGAACGGCGGCGTGAGATCCACTGTCGGGAAGTTCGCGTAGAAGCTGGCCGGCCAGATCGCGTTCCAGGCCCCGACCACGAAATTGTCGAGAAACAAGATTGCCAGTGCGATGCGGATGATGGCGGTCATGATCGTCGCTCCTTGCGCTGTACCGGTGGTGGGCGAGTGTCACCAGGTACGGACCGAGCAGGTCTCCGATTCGTGACACACAGGCCCGGCCGCGACCTCTGCTGTCACGAATCGGGGGGCTGCTCGGTCCTGTTCGCAGACGCCGCGGTCGTTCGCGGCGGAGGGGAGCACGCCATGAAGAGAAGCACTGCGGCTCGCGTGACCGACACGTCAGACACCGGTCGGGCGTCTCGCATTCGTCCTAGCGTTGGATTGATCGTCACGGTCGCGCTCGCTGCCGGTTTCCCGCTGGCGGTCACACCCGCGCCCGCGTTCGCGCACGGCGCGACGCACTCGATCACGCCGACCGCCGGTGCCAGGCTCGCGAAGGCCCCGCAACGGGTCGAGGTGGTGTTCGCTGGCGAGATCACGTCCGACAGCAGTGTCACGGTGACGGACCACACGGGGACGGACTGGACAGGCGGTCGTCCGGTTGTCCACGGGGCGACGCTGCGCCATCAGGTGAGAGCGGATATGCCTGACGGCTGGTACGAGATCAGTTGGCGAGCGACCTTCACCGACGGACACCCGGTGGCCGGCACGGCGGAGTTCACAGTGGGAGCGGAGGCTGCGGCGGCCGCAGCGGCGAATCCGCTTCGGGCCCGTCTCACGCACGGCGGCGTCGTCGCGTTGTACGCCGCCTCGGGTGTAGCGGTACTGGCTCTCCTCCTCGCGATCATGACGCTCTCCCGTGGTGTCTACGCCGCCAGCAAGCGCACCGACCCAGGCGAGGGTTCCACCCTTTAGGGCTATTGCGCGGTCTATGTCGTGAACAAGAAGTCTCGGAAAGGTAGAACGGTGACATCACAGCGGCTCATCCCCCTTGCACCCCGGCCCCCGGTCCGGGCCACCCGCCACTGCGGCGTTACGGCAAACGCGGATCGGGAGGTAGCTCAGTGCGTATCGCGGTAGCCGGCGGGACCGGCGGCGTCGGACGTCTCGTCGTTCACGCCGTACGGTCCGCCGGCCACGAGCCGGTCATCCTCGCCCGCTCCACGGGCGTGGACCTGATCCGCGGTTCCGGGCTGGACGAGGCGCTGACCGGCGTGCCGGTCGTGATCGACGTCAGCAACGTGTCGACGATCAACCGGAAGAAGTCGGAAAGCTTCTTCGGCGCGGCGACGACGAACCTGCTCGCCGCAGGCCAGCGCGTCGGGGTGCGGCACCACGTCGCACTGTCGGTCGTCGGCGCCGACCGGGTCAATTGGGGTTACTACGCGGGCAAACGACGCCAGGAGAGCCTCGTCCTGGGCGGTGCGGTACCCGCTACGGTGCTCCGCTCGACGCAGTTCTACGAGTTGGCCGCGCAGATGCTCGCCACCATTCCCGGCCCGATCGCGGTGGTGCCCCAGATGCTCGTGCAGCCGATCGCGGCCCACGAAGTCGCCAACTGTCTCGTCGACCTCGCCCTGGCAGAACCGGCCGGCCGGGCGCCCGACATCGCCGGCCCGCAACAGTTGCGCATGTCTGCCATGGCCCGCCGCCTGCTCCGCGCCCGCGGGAGTCACCGCCTTGTCCTGCCCGTCCGCCTTCCGGGAGCGACCGGTCGAGCCATGGCCGGAGACGGCCTGCTGCCCACCGGCCCCGGCCCGCGCGGCAGACAGACCTTCGACCAGTGGCTGGCCAGCCCGGCAGCGCAGGACGACGCCGGGCGGACCCGATGAACGAAGGCCGACCACCCACCCCCGCCGCAGCGCAGCCAAGGTCGACAGACGGGCGGGACGCCGCGCTGACCGCGTTGATCCGGATCGCCCTGGCCGTCCTCTTCCTCGACGAACTCGTAGTCGGGTTCTGGAACCAGGTCTTCCCCGAAAGCTTCTACAACAACTTCCCGACCGTCAGCCTCACCCCGCCGTTCAGCGACCACTACGCGCGAGACTTCGGCGGAGCCACCCTCGGCCTGGCCGTCGTCCTCGGCATAGCGCTCGTCGCACCTCGGGCCGTTTTCACCATCCCCGCCGCGGCGGCGTTCTCCACCTTCGCCATACCCCACTTCTTCTTCCACCTGACCCACCTGCACCACGCCACCCCTGGTGAGAAGGTGTTCCTCACAACCGCCAATGCCGTCGTCGCCCTGCTCGGCCTTCTCGTCATCGCCCTGACGCTGGTGCGAGACGCCAGGCGTCGCCGCCCTCCGGCCACATGATGCGGGCGGACCCGGCACGACGCCGGGTCCGCCCGTTTCAGGTGTGCGGGATCTCGCCCTGCCGCTGGTCCATCTGCAGACCCTCGATCAGGTGCTGTGCGAGCTCGGCCGCGATCAGCCTGCGAGCGGCGCGAGCCGGAACTGCTGGTTGGTCTGTCCGTGGCAGTCGTAGAGCTGGATCTGGGCTCCGTTGGCGGTGCTCCAGGCGTCGAGGCATCGTCCGGACTGGACGTTGCTGATGGTGCCGTTGGAGTTGACGTTCCACTGTTGGTTGGTCTGGCTGTGGCAGCTGTAGATCTGCACTGCGGCGCCGTTGGCGGTGCCTGCCGCGTCGAGGCACATGGTGCCGTACACCTGCAGTTGTTTGTTCGAGGTGTAGGTCCATGCCTGGTTGGTTTGTTTGTTGCAGCCGTAGAGCTGGACCCGGGTGCCGTTGTTCCGTGAGGCGTTGGGTACGTCGACGCACCGGCCGGACTGCGTGCCGACGATCTCACTGGCGGAGCCGGGCGGAACGGTCGGTGGATCGGTGGGCGTCGGCGGATCGGTCGGCGGATCGGTCGGCGTCGAGGGCAGCAACGGGCAGGTGCTGCGGTAGGTGACCACGCCACTGGAGTCCAGCAGGGGGCAGAGGAACTGGCTGTACCGGGTGTCGTTGTCGATGAACATCTTGACGAACGGCAGCATGGTCCGGACCATCACCGGGTTCGACCGTCCGACCATGAAGCCATGATCCGCGCCGGCGACCTCCAGGTAGACGCTTTCCGTCGTGGCCGGGAGGCTGTTGTACAGGCCGGTGGCGTAGGACGGGGTGACCACAGTGTCCGCCTGCCCCGAGAAGATCATGGTGGGCACCCGGTCGTTGGCCAGGTTCGACGACGGCGAGTACGGCGCGATGCCGACCACTGCCTTCAATGACGAGCGTCGGGTGGCCGCGCTCAGAGCGCCACCGCCGCCCATCGAGTGACCGGCGACCGCCAACCGGTTGGGGTCGACCCGGTCCCGTACGGGGCTCTGCTGCGTGAGGTAGTCCAGTGCGGCGAGCAACTGGGTGCCTCGGGCAGTGTCGAAGTCGTTGCGGCTGTTGGTCTCGATGCCGATCACGACGAAGCCGTGCGACGCCAGCCACGGTCCCATCCAGGCCAACTCGGCGGAGAACAACGCCGTGTAACCCGGCGAGATCGCGATGGCCCCGAAGGTGCCCTGGCTGGTGTCGGTCGGGTAGTAGATCCGGCCGCCGTTGAAGCCGTACCCGGTCGGGACGCTGACCGACGTGTTGGCGAAGGGGCCGTTCACGGCGGTGACGCTGGTCCGGGTGGGGTCCGGGCCCCGCTGGTACGGGTTGTCGGCGGCCGACGCCGAGCCGGTCGCCACGGTGATGGTGAGCAACCCGACCGCGGCGGCGATCCCGGCCGCGGCGAGCTTGAACAGCCGTCCTCGAAAACGGGGGGACACTCGCTCGGTGTGGGTGTTGCCCGCGGGCGGGGGGTGGTGTCCGTGTCCTCGCACTATCGCTACCTCCTGGTGGTGGTGGATGGATGCGGGGCGGGCGGGCTCGGTGTGGTGTCGAGCCTGCCCGCCCCGGCGTTGTCCGGTCGTCAGCGCTGCAGCGTCAGCAGACCCGGCCGGTACGGCAGGAGGCCGTAGTCGCCGCCGGAGCTGGGCGAACGCCCCTGGTAGAGCAGTTGCAGGTTGCAGGCGTCAACGGTCATGGTCTGATCGGCGTTGCTGCGGATCAGTTCGCCGTGACTGATGTCGTTGGTCCAGGTGGCGCCGCTGTTCGCCTTGCCAGCGAAGGGGTTGCTCTCGGACGTCGCCTGCGGCGTCCACGTACCACCCAGGCTGGTGGCTGTGAAGGAACGGAAGTACCGGCCCTGCGAACCGATCGCCTCGACGATCATCAGGTACTTGTTCAGGCCCTGGAGCTTGTAGACCTGAACGGCCTCGAAGAGGTTGTTCGTCGTGTCGGTCATGATGGTCGTGTAATTGGAGCCGAAGCTGCCCGGGAAGTTCCCGATGGGCATGCTGGCCCGGTAGATCTTGCCGTTGTCACCGGCGAAGAACAGGTACATGTTCTGGTCGTCACCGATGAGTGCCTGGTCGATCGGACCGGTGCTCGAGTTGGAGATGCTGCCGCTGAACAGCGTCTGCGGCGACGACCACCCGTTCGGGTTGGTCGGGTCGCTGGACGTCCGGTACGAGAAGGCCGGGCCGCCCCACTGGTAGGCCAGCACCCAGATGTTGCGCGGCGCGAAGTAGAACAGCGACGGTGCGACGGTCCCCGAGTTCATCGCGTTCTGGCTGGCCGAGCCCATCTGTGAGTAGTTGCTGAAGAGGCCAAAGTTCATCGAACCCCACGTGGTGCCGGTGTCGTGGGTGGTGGCGTAGACGAGCTGCTGGCCGTTGTACGGCGCGACGGTGAAGTCCTTCAGCGACACCCACCCGGACCTCGGCTGCGCCAGCGCACCCGACGACGACCAGCGGTACGACGAGGGAAGATCACACGTGCCGCCGGTCGGCGGCGGCGTCGTCGGGGTCGGCGTCGGGGTCGAGCCGCCGCCCGAGGCGGCGAGCCGGAACTGCTGGTTGGTCTGTCCGTGGCAGTCGTAGAGCTGGATCTGGGCACCGTTGGCGGTGCTCCAGGCGTCCAGGCATCGTCCGGACTGCACATTGCTGATGGTGCCGTTGGAGTTGACGTTCCACTGCTGGTTGGTCTGGCTGTGACAGCTGTAGATCTGCACCGCCGCACCGTTGCCGGTCCCGGCGGCGTCGAGGCACATGTTCCCGTACACCTGTAGCTGTTTGCCCGAGGTGTAGGTCCATGCCTGGTTGGTCTGCTTGTTGCAGTCGTAGAGCTGCACCCGGGTGCCGTTGCTGGTCGAGGCGTTGGGCACATCGACACACCGGCCCGACTGCGTGCCGACGATCTCGCTGGCGGAGCCGGGCGGGTTGGTGGGCGGGTTGGTGGGTGGGTCGGTGGGCGGGTTGGTGGGGCCCGCGCTGTTCAGCGCCTCCAGGGTGGAGGTGTAGGCGGCCTTCTTGGTGCCGTTGCACTCGAAGAGCAGCGGAGTGCCCCCGGAGCGCCACGAGTCGCAGTCGCGCACCCCCCACACGGTGAGCCCGTTGCAGCGAGCCACGGCAAGGCAGTCGTTGACCACACTGCGGTAGGTGTTGGCCTGCGTCGTGCCGGATCCCTCAATGTCCAACTCGGTGACCTGCACGTCCACCCCGAGGGCGGCGAAGCTGGACAGGGTGGTGCGGTAGTTGCTGTTGTACGGCGAGTTGGCGTTGAAGTGCGACTGGAAGCCGACGCAGTCGATCGGCACCCCACGAGACTTGAAGTCGCGCACCATGTTGTAGACGGCCTGTGTCTTGGCCCAGGTCCAGTTGTCGGTGTTGTAGTCGTTGTAGCAGAGCTTCGCGTTCGGGTCCGCCGCGTCGGCGGCGCGGAACGCGGCCTCGATCCAGTCGTTGCCGGTGCGCTGGAGGTTCGAGTTGCGGCGGGCGCCGCTGTTGCCGTCCTCGAACGCCTCGTTCACCACATCCCAAGAGTCGATCTTGCCTCGGTAGTAGGTGGCCACTCGGGTGACGTGGTTCAGCATCGCGTTGCGCAGCGCGGTGCCCTCCATGCTCTGCATCCAGCCCGGTTGCTGCGAGTACCAGGCCAGGGTGTGGCCCCGGACCTTCCAACCCCGGGAGATGGCGTGGTTCACGATCCGGTCCGCGTTGCCGAAGGTGAAGTTGTTCTGCTGCGGCTCGGTCGCGTCGATCTTCATTTCGTTCTCGGGAGTGATGCTGTTGAACTCGCGGTTCAGGATCGTCGTGTAGGCGCTGTCGTTGAGCTTGTTGGCGGCGACGGCGGCACCGAAGTACCGGCCGGACTGCGCCGCGGCAGCACCGAGGGTCGTCTCGGCGGCCTGGGCCAGGTTGGGCAGCAGTGACACGACCAGGGCCAGAATTATCGCGGCCGTTCCGGAAAAAGTGAGCGTTCGCAGTCGGGTGCGCCCGATGGGACGGGTCCGGGGAACCATGCTGATCCTCCTGTGGTGGGGTAAGAGATTCCTGTCGCTGTTCCATTGGGAGGCCCCGCCGGATGGCGGCGGGGACGATGGTGAGTCCGCCCGAGCGGGCCGGAGCTCAGGTCAGGCGTCAGCCCCGGATGCGAATCGGCTCGGGCTACCTGACCAGCGGATCAAGGGGCGGTGACAGGTAGGCCCGGTCGCCCGTCGGGGGGTGGTTGCGGGCGTTGGGCTCTTTCGGTGGTGGACGTGGTCACCTGGCAGGTGGGTGGGCCCGACGGTCGCGTGGAGCGCCTCCAGTGCTAAGGGATCTTGTTAACGTTCACACTTGTCGATGGCTCTCAGGCTGGCAGAAAATTCCAGAGTTTTCAACCGGTAGTTTCGGACCTGTTACGGGTCAGGGCGGTGGGGTTGGAGTCCAGGCGCACAGTGGCTGGTCGACCCGCGTTACGCGGTGAACCAGCTTCGGATGCGTCAAGCTGGACGTACGCCTCGGTGGCTCCACGCGCTGTGGCGAATCGCGGAACATTCCGCGTACGCGGCGCAGAGCGCGGCTCGACGAACCGTTGGGCTTACGGCTGCTCGTCGGCCTCGGGGGTGAGCTGCCGCATCAGCACCGCGAACCCTTGCCCCGACTCCACAAAGCCCAGCTTCCGGTAGAGCGTCAGAGCGGGGTGGTTGCTGTCGGTGACCTTGAGTCGTAGTTGTCTGACGCCGGCTGAGTGCGCACGGTGCAGTACCCGCGAGATCATCGCTGTGGCCAAGCCACTGCGGCGCCAGGGTGCACGGGTGCCCAGACAGTGCAGAATCGCCGTCGGCGTGTCCGTGCTGCCGTCGTCGAGCGCGAAGAGGAAGGCTGCCACCGGGTTGTCACTTCGGTCGACCTCGGCGAGCACCAGGCAGGAGAGGTCGGGCAGGAACCGCGGATGTCCGGTCGCGTGCTGGGGCCAGGCGCGCTGGTCTGGTCGAACCGCTGCCGGGCTGTCGGCGTAGGCCTCATTGTGGGCCAGCCGGGCCAGTTCGTCGTAGCGCTCGTCGACAGGTGTCAGCACCAGACCGGGCGGCAGCACGGGAGCCGGCGGCTCATCTGGCACCGTCAGGACGAGGTCCCGTTCGTGCCGGACCAACGCGAAGCCGCCATGGATCAGCAGCTCGCGGCCGGCCCGGTCGTTCTCGGCACACCGGATGCCGAGGACGGCCTGTGCCGATCCTCGGTTGTCCCGTAACTGCTTCGCCTGGTCGACGAGCCAGTGGTGCAGCTCTGCGCGGACGTCGTCGGCAATGTCGGGATGAAACACGTTGGTCAGGCGAATCCGGAGCACATCATCCGCTGTTCCCATGTCGGCGACCTCGCCGTATGCGGCGACGCTGCCGGTGTCATCGCGGCCAACTCGGGTGCGTCCGGCGCTGTCCGGCCCGAGAGTTGCCAGTCGATTCCGGACGTCCTCAGCGCGCTGCTCCATGCCGACCGGGGCGACCCCCTCGGCGCGCTGGAAGAGTGCTGCCAGCGCCGCCGCCTCGGCGGCCGTGGCGCGACTCCAGCCTGCGATCCTCATCAATGGTCATCCTATGGACCGGTTCGATGATGGTCAATCGCACGCCGGATCGTCGAAGAGCTCGACCATCCGGATTCTGGGCTGCCCGGATACCGCGGCTTTCGGTCAGGCCTGCGATTCCTGCCGACGTGGCGCGACCGGTCGACGTCAGCCGTCTCGACGTCGACGACCTAACCTCCTAGGATGCTCTGCGGGTTGTGCCTCAACCGACTGAGTCGCCCGTGCGGCGGGGGCCAAGGCCGCAGGCGGCTTCAGCTGCTCGGACCGCCCCGAGTAACGCACCTGGCAAGGGGGGCGTGACGCTACGGAGGTGGCCGTACACGTACTGAGAGCACCGTGTTCGGTCGACGCGGATGGCTGAAAGTTCGCGCCGATATTCGGTAACCAAATCGGCTGGCCAAGCCGTCAGGTCAATGACGGATCGCCACTGGGGGCGGTCGGCCGAGGAGGAATAAAGGACATGGGCGACGTGCGTGGGCGTTTGAGGGACGACCTGGCCCAACATCCCGCCCCGCCGTTGGGTGACCTGGTCCAACAGTCGGTGACGCAGGGCCGCCGACTGCGCCGCCAGCGCCGCCGGGCGCAGTTCGGCGTCGGCGGATCGGCGTTGGCGATGCTGCTCGTGATCGGCCTGGCCGCCGGGCCGCTCGGCGTCGGAGCGGATGACGCCGTTCAGCCCGGCGGGCCGAACGTGGTTTTACCGGGTGGGTCGGCGGACACCGCGACGCCGTCCCCGGCAGAGCCCTCGGATGGCGCCCCGGGCGGGTTCGAAGACGGCACCGACGAAGACCCCTCTCGGTCAGTGCCGCCGACTCCCTCGACCACTGTGATCGACACCGTGAGGATCGGGGCGGGGCCGGACGGTGAGCTGCTGACCACCACACCGCAGGGCGCGCTGGAACTGCTGACCCGGCTGCTACCCAAGGGGAAGACCAGCGGCTTTGCGAGTCTGGAGAGCAGTAGGGCGGGCTCCGGCATGCCGTCCGTCCAGCTCTACCTGGACCGAGGCGACGGACCGGGCATGCTGCGGCTCTCCATCTACCGGGACCGCCTCGGCGGCGACCCTGTCCCGGGGACTGTGGAGCTGACCGAAGTACCCGACAACTGCGTGCAGCGCCAGATGGTCACCGTGCACCACCGCGCTGGCCTCCAGGTCGATGTCATGATCGCTACCTGTCTGGCCTGGGACGCCAAGGGAACCTCGCCGGCACCGCCCGTCCTCTCCGTGAAGGAGGCGATCGAGGTTGCCGCCAACCCGATCTGGGAGACGAGACTGCCGGCCGAGTACGTCATCAATGGTGCCAAGAGGTTCCCGAAGCTGGCCCGGTCGAATGGCTGACGAAGACTTCGTGGAGTTCGCGCAGGCGACAGTTGGCCGCCTGCGCGACGCGGCGTTCCTGATGTGCCGTGACTGGCATCTCGCTCAGGATCTCACGCAGACGACGCTGGCCAAGGTGTACGCCAACTGGAGGCGGGTCCGTCGGGCCGACGACCCCCACGCGTACGCCCGCAAGATACTGCTGCGTTGCATGATCGATCAGCAGCGGCGTCGTTCCAGCCGCGAGTTGGCGATGTCGGCGCCGCCGGAGCGGGGCGAGGAACATCCGGCCGAGCTGCGTATGACGTTGCTGGACGCGGTCGCGACCTTGCCGTTGCGGGATCGGGCGATCATCGTCCTGCGGTACTGGGACGACCTGAGCGTGGAGACAACCGCCGAGGTGGTGGGCGTCTCCACCGCCGTCGTCAAGAGCCAGAGCATGCGCTCCCTCAACCGCCTGCGCGAGTTGCTCGGCGAGACCCGTTCCGAGCTGTTCGCCGAGGAACGCCATTGACCGGTCCCGTCTGCGGCCTGGGTGCGGC
Source organism: Micromonospora sp. NPDC048843 (assembly GCF_040649965.1). Lineage (NCBI taxonomy): Bacteria > Bacillati > Actinomycetota > Actinomycetes > Micromonosporales > Micromonosporaceae > Micromonospora > Micromonospora sp. NPDC048843. Next base: position 46,055 of record NZ_JBEZGJ010000004.1, on the reverse strand, counting down.
GGATCTCGAAGGGGTCGGACCGTCGGCCGGCAACCGCCGCGTCTGTGCTGCGGCGGCGACGAACGTGCCGCCGCGCGTCATCGGCTGAAGCGCCACCTGCTGTGGCAAGTATCTGTGTTGGGGGAGGTTTTCGGTGTCCGCATCGAGCAACAGGACGAGCCGGGGCCGGATACGCGGCAGAGGCCGGGGTTCGGTCGCGGTCGTGCCGGCGGTCCTGACGGCGTTGCTGCTGATGGCCGCAGGGTGCCAGCGGGGGGAGCCCGGTGTCGGCCCCGACGAGCTGCACACCGCAAACGCGGAACGGGGTGACCCGAGCCCGCTGCTGGGGGCGGGCGATCTGGGAGCGGACTGGCATGAGGACGAGGCGCGAACCGGTCTGGCGTCCTGGCCGTGGGAGCAGGACAGCTGCCCCAACTACAAGAGCAGCGACTACCCGGCCAAGTCGCACCGGCGCGCTGCCGTGCAGCGCTACTACCGGCCGTCTGACGGCTCGCCGTCGGCCCACCACGTCGTGGAGACGTACGAACCTGGGTGGGCCGAGCGGAATGTCGATGACGTCCGTCGGGTCCTCCTGCGGTGCGCCAGCTACCCGGTCCTCGGATCGCAGGTCTCGTTCGACGTCGTGGATCCGCACTATCTGGAGGGCACCGGCATGCTCGTTCGAGGTCGCATCGCGCATGCGGACACCCCGAACACCATCACGTACTTCGTGATGCTGAAACGAGGCGAGACGGTCTCGACGATCCGCCTGCCCGATCCGGGCAGCCGGGACATGGTGGACTCGATCGCGGCGAGGGCGGTGGCCCGCCTTGGCTGAGTGGAGTCGGCAACTGCCGCGCCGCTGGGTCATCTCCGCGGTCGCCATGTCGCTGGCCGGCGTCGGGACGGCCGCCTTCGGTGCCACGCGCGGTCGCGACGGCCACGGAGTCGGACCATCGCACGGCCCATCGCCTACCAGTCCGGTCCCCACGACGCCGGCCGTCGACCGGATCGAGGAGGCGAGAACGCGCATCAATGCCTACGTGCAGCGGTACGACGGCCACCTGGCGGTCGCGGCACTGGATCGGCAAGGAACTGCTGCGGTGACTGTCGGCGCCAAGCGGTTCGAGACCGCCAGCATCGTCAAGGTCAACATCCTCGCGGCCCTCCTGCTGCGCCAGAACCCGCCGGGCAAGGCCCTGGGTTCTGACACCCGGCGGTTGGCCGAGGCCATGATCGTGTCCAGTGACAACGACGCGGCGGTCGCCCTGTGGCAGCGGATCGAGGGCTCGCGCGGCCTCAACGCCGCGAACCGCGCGCTCGGTCTGCGCGAGACCAAGCCCAACTCGCACTGGGGACTCACCACGACCACTGTCGCCGACCAGCTCCGTCTGCTGACCGCGCTGACGTCACCGACGGGGCCGCTGACCCCGCAGGACCGTACCTTCGTCATGGGCCTCATGAAGAAGGTGGTCCCCGAGCAGCGGTGGGGAGTCACCGCCGCGCGGGAGCCGGGCAATCGCTCCGAGTACGTCAAGAACGGCTGGGACACCGCTGATGTCGACGGGGGTCGCTGGCTCGTCAACAGCATCGGGCGGATCGTCGAGGCCCGTCATGACTGGCTGATCGCTGTGCTCTCCGATCATCACGTGAGCCAGAAAGAGGGCATCCGCGTCGTCGAGAAGGCCGCCACGTACGTGCTCAAGGAGCTGCGCGCCGCCACCGCGGAGGATGGCTTCTGATCCGTCGTCCCGAACCTGTCGGAATTCAGCAGCAGCGGTACGTCGTCCACCGGGTGAGATCTACGCTCTGTCGGGCGCCGCTTCGCGTTGTCTTCACGCGCTCCCACCCGTCTCCAGGCGAGGTCCGCATGACTGCCTCCCGCATTTCCGACTTTTCTCTGGTCGTGTCCGCTGACGACGGCACGGGCGGCGACGGCGTCGACGAGTTGGCCGAGATGCTGCGGTTCGCGCTGGTCGAGGCGGGTGCCACTCGGATCGACCAGACGACGACAGGTACCGCGCCCGACGGCACCCGCGGAATCGAGCTGCTCGGCGCAATCGCGTTCATCGTCACCGCCGTGCAGACCGTCGAGGCCCTGACCACTGTGGTGGAGGCAATCCGCGGCTGCCTCGCCCGCGTCGCCGGCCGCCGCCAACGAGTGCGGCTGACAGTGGCCGGGGTCGACGTGGAGGTCGCCGCCGACAGCGACGTCGCGCCGATCGTGGCCGCGCTCCTGGCGCAACCCGGCCGGCCCGTGACCGGGCTACGGCGGGCACTCGTGGTCGCGAACGCCCGGTACGACGACCCGGCGCTCGCCGCCCTGCGCGCCCCGACCCACGACGCGGACGCGCTCGCCCGGGTTCTCGGCGACCCGGCGATCGGCGGCTTCGACGTCGAGCTGCTGATGGACGCCGACGAGCGCACCGTCCGGCGGCGGGTCGCTGGATTTTTCGCCGACCGCGACCGCGACGACCTGCTGCTGCTGCATTTCTCCTGCCACGGCGTCAAGGATCCGCACGGCCGGCTCTATCTGGCCGCGCGCGACACCGACCTGACGTCACTGGGCGCCACCGGGGTTGCCGCCGCGTTCGTCAACGATCAGCTCGCGCAGACCCAGTCCAAGCGCGTGATCCTGGTATTGGACTGCTGCTACAGCGGCGCCTTCAACCGAGGCGTGGCGGCTCGCGCCGACCGGAGCGTGCACATCGGCGACGAGTTCAACACCGGCACCGGCCGGATCGTGCTCACCGCTTCCAGTGCGACCGAGTACGCGTTCGAGGGCGGCGACCTGACCCGTGCCGAAGCTGGCACATCGGTCTTCACCACGGCACTGGTCGACGGGCTGGCAACCGGCGAGGCGGACCTTGGCGGCGACGGCGAGATCTCGGTCGACGAACTCTACGACTACACCTACCGGCAGGTCCGTGAGCGGACCCCGGGCCAGACGCCGATGAAGTGGACGTTCGGCGTCGAGGGCAGCCTGACCGTCGCCCGCAGCGTCCGGCCAGCGGCTCTGCCCGAGGCGGTGCTCGCCGACCTGGCCAGTGAGCGGGTAGCCCTGCGACTGGAGGCCGTCACCGCGCTGCGTCGGCTTTGCCGCGGGCCGAACGCGAGCCTCGCCGAGCGGGCCTCGACCGAGCTGCGTCGCCTGCGCGACGAGGACGACAGCGCGCGCGTGCGGGTGGCCGCGACGACCGCACTGGATGGCACGGCCAGTCCGGTCCCGCCGCCCGTCCCAGCCCCCGCGCCGGGCCTTGACCGGGTGCCGAGTCAACGGCCGGCTCGGGCGCGCACTCTGGCAGCGGAGCCGGCGGCCATCTCGGAACCGGCATCCACCCCAGCGTCGACGCCGACGCTCAGGAGAGAGCCCACGCCGAAGCCAGCGGCCGTCGCACCGCGTGTTCGAGATGAGCTGCGGGGGGAGACGTCCTCGACGGCTGGGCGGTGGCCCGCGACGGTGGCGCATCCGACGTTGTTCGCCGTTCTTGTGGCCGTCGGACTGATCGCTGTCGTTCAAGCCGTCGAGATGGTGATCGTCGGCCATGATGCCCGCAACTTCACCGGCATCAACGTGCTCGCCGTCGTCCCGGTCGTCGCTGCGTTCGCCCTGGTTGCGTCTGCGCGGGCCCAGGAGTGGCGCTGGGCGGCCGGGATGGCCGCGGTCCTGGCTCTCACGCTGGGCCAGGCGCTTCTCACATTGTTCAGCGACACCGTCTACGACCACGGTGTGGTGCGTAGCGGTGTCCTGTGGTTCGACGGCAACGCCAGCGCCGAGGGTCCCAACGGATTTCTGCTCCGGCTGGCGGTCAGCGTGCCGCCGATGCTCTGGTTCGCGCTGGTTGGCCCGGCGTGGTCGCCCCGGCCGCGGGCGTGGCGCCGGCTGCGCCAGCCCGGCCTGCTGTCGACCGTCGTCGTCGCCCTTGCCGTGTCGCTGACCGGGGCGGCGATACTCGATCCCGTATCCGATGGCAGCGCAAGTGCGTTCGGCCTCATCCGGCCTCAGCACGGCGCTTCCTACCGGCCGAGCGCCGTCGTCGGCCTGGGCAATGTGTCATCGACGTACGCCCAGACCGGCCACAACTGGGCGACCGCACTGTGGTGCGCCGGTTGGTTGGCGCTGATGGTCACCGCGGCTCTCACGCTCGTGGCGCTGATCCGGGGGCGGCGGATCCGCTGGGCGGTCGTCGTCGGCGTCGGGGTTCTTGCCTCGGTCGCCGGCGGGCTCGTCGCGGGTGGCCGCTACGGACCGTCGGCGCAGTACCTCCTCGCTCGGTACCTGGCGGTGATGACCGTCAGCGTTGGTGTCGGTGTGCTCGCGTACGCGCTGTTCGGCGCTCGGCGGGAACCCTCGGCGAGCCTCGTCGGCGGGAAGTAGCCGCGCTCACCCATCGGCGATGCTCCAGTTCCTCATGGCAGACCGGCGACGTTCAGTTGTCCTCGACGAACAGGTGGGCGTAGCGGGCCAGGTAGAGCGGCCAGCCTTCGTCGTGGGCGACACCGTCGCGGACCGCGGGCCAGCCGGGGCCGTGCCGGTCGAGGTTGCGGTGCTCCAGTTCGACGCGGGTGCGCTGTGGGGTTTCGGCGGTGAAGGTGACCTCCACTTCGCTGGTGTTGGCGAGGTCGGTCTCGACCTGCCAGGTTGGGCTGATGTCCCAGCTGAACACGACGCGTTTCGGGGGTTCGTAGGCCAAGACCCGGGCCCATCGGCATTCTTCGCCGTCGGCGCTGCGATCGTAGATGTGGCCGCCGACCTTCGGCTCGAAGACGGTCTCGGCGGTCCCGGCGCTGAGCAGGGTGTGCTCGCGCGGTTTGAAGTCGCCGAACCGTTCGGTGAACACGGTGAAGGCGCGCTCAATGGGCGCCTGCACGATGATGTGCCGGCGCACGACGACTTCGGCGGTTTCAGTCATGACTCCTCCTCGGTGGGTTGTTCGGCGGCGTCCTGAAATCCTGTGAGGGCGCGGTTCCAGTACGTGTCGAGCTGGTCTCGAAGGGCGGCGACGCCTGCCGGGTTGAGCCGGTAGACCCTGCGGGTGCCGGCGGCGCGGTCGGTGACGAGGCCGGCGTCCTTGAGCACTTTGAGGTGTTGGGAGACCGCCGGCCTGCTGACCGGCAGGACGTCGGCGAGTTCGCCGACGGCGCGGGGTCGCTCGGCCAGGCACGCGACGATGGCGCGTCTCGTTGGATCGCCGAGCGCGTCCCATCCATCATCGGCTTGGTAAGTCGCCACGAACGGTAAGCTAGTACTTACCAAAGGCGGGGTCAAGCGTGCCCGGCCAGACCACCGTCAAGGTCACCTGACCCTGGTGCGCCCGACGGGTCGCCGTCCGGGCCGGAAAAGAATCCGGGCCGAGACCAATCCGCTGAACGGGAGGCGACGAATCCCCCACGACAGCACCTGAGCATCGACGCCGTACCCAGGCGGAGACGGAGATTTGTTGTGAGAGTGTCCCGAGCCCTGCTCGCCGTGCCCGCCGCCGCGCTGGTCCTCGCGTTTCCGGGCGTCGCGCACGCCGACGAGAGCGTGCAGGTCCAGTTGCAGGACCTCAACGAGACCGGCGCCACCGGCACCGCCACGTTGACCGCCACCAGCGGCGGTGACCTGAAGGTCATGATCCGCTCGAAGGGCATGACGCCGAACTCGCCGCACGCCCAGCACGTGCACGGCGCGGCGAACGGCATGGACTTCCACTGCCCGGACAAGTCCGCCGACACCAACGGCAACGGCTACGTCAGCACCGAAGAGGGCCTCAAGATGTACGGGGACATCTTCATCTCGTTGACCACCACCGGAGACACGACCAAGGCCAGCGGCCTGGCGGTGGACCGGATGCCGACGGCCGACGCGAAGGGCAACCTCAGTTACGAGCGCACCATCCCCGCCGCCGACCTGCCCCAGGGAACGATCGCGCACCTGAAGGACCTGCACCTCGTGCAGCACGGCATCGACGCCAACAACAACGGCGAGTACGACATGGATGCGCTCGGGGAGTCGACGTTCGCCAAGTCCGTCGGCGTCAACGGCATCCCCGCCGAGGCCACCGACCCCGCGACGTGCGGCATGGTCAGCGGCGCGGCCGCCGGCTCCGTACCCGCTGGGGGTGTCGCCACCGGCGACGGCAGCGCCTCCGGCGGATCGCCGATGATGATCTACGCCGTGGGTGGCCTCGCGCTGCTCGGCGCCGCCGGCGCCGTCGTCGCGCGTCGCCGGCTCGCCGGCGAGCGCTGAACCGACGGCGACCGTGATGGACAACGGCGGCACACCAGTGCCGGCCGCCCGTCGCCGGGGGCGCTACGCGCTCCTGGCGGCGGCCGGCATCCTCACCGTGACGGCGGCCCTGACGATCGGTGTCGCAGTCGCCAACCGGGGCGGCGACCCACCCCGACCCGACGCGTCCGCTGCGACACCAGCCGCGAACGCGTCGCCTGCCCCCGCCACCAGGCCGGGTGAGTTGACCTCCGGACCGCTGATGGCCGGCTCACCGCCGACGCGGGTGTCGATCCCGTCGCTGAAGGCCACCGCCGCGATCGTCGCCCTCGGCCTGCAGGCGGACGGTGCGATGCAGGTTCCTGACAGCGCCACCGACGTGGGCTGGTTCACCAGGGCGCCGACGCCCGGTGCTCTCGGCCCGGCCGTGCTGGCCGGGCACGTCGACTGGAAGGGCCGCCGCGGGACGTTCTTCGACCTGGGCAAGCTGCCCGTCGGCGCCGGGATCACCGTCGACCGTCAGGACGGCAGCACCGCGATGTTCACCGTCACCAAGGTCGAGCAGCAGCCCAAGGACCGCTTCCCCACGGCTGAGGTGTACGGGGCGACCGACCACGCGGCGCTACGCCTGATCACCTGCGGCGGCGAGTTCGACGACACCACCCAGCACTACCGCGACAATGTCATCGTCTACGCGCGCCTCGCCCACGCTCATCCCGCCTAGGCACGAGTGCGGCGGCTCACCGAGCCGTCGCCAGCACAGGAGAGGACATGCCGAGAATGAGCGGTGACCCGGAACAGGGGCGGCGGTTGCGTTCGGTGCCGCCGGACACCGCGACCCCACCGAACGCCGACGAGTTGTTGCCGCGGGTGGCGCGGGGTGACGAGGCGGCGTTCGCCACGCTGTACGACGCCATGGCGGGCAGGGTCCTCGGGATGGCCCGGCGGGTCGTACGCGATCCGGCGCAGGCGGAGGAGGTGACGCAGGAGGTGATGGTCGAGGTGTGGCGCACCGCCGGCCGCTTCGACGCCGGCCGCGGCTCCGCCTCGGCATGGATCCTGACCATGGCGCACCGCCGCGCGGTGGACCGGGTGCGCTCCGAACAGGCCCACACCAACCGCGCCCAGCAGGTCGCCGCGACCGAGACCCACGTCCCCTACGACGAGGTGGTCGAGGATGTGACCGCCCGGTTGGAGCGGGAGCAGGTCCGCCGGTGCCTGGGCCGGTTGACGCCGGTGCAGCGGGAGTCGGTGACCCTGGCCTACTACGGCGGTCACACGTACCGAGAGGTCGCCGAGAAGTTGCAGACGCCCCTGCCGACGGTGAAGACGCGAATGCGCGACGGACTGATCCGGATGCGCGACTGCCTGGGCATCGAGATGGAGGGACGGGCATGAGCGCCGATGTTCACACCCTCGCTGGTGCGTACGTCCTGGACGCGGTCGACGACGTCGAGCGGGCTGCGTTCGAGCGGCACCTGGCCGAGTGCGAGCCGTGTCGCGTCGAGGTGGCCGAGTTGCGGGAGACCGTCGCACGCCTCGCCGACGACACCGTCGTCGAGGCGACCCCGCCGGGTCTGCGGGAGCGGACCCTCGCCCAGGCGGCCCGTACCCCGCAGCTGCGCGTCAGCGCCGCGGGTGCCAGCGGCGGACGGCCGGCAGGCAGGTGGCGACAGCTCACAGTGGCCGCCGCCGCGGCCGTCCTCGTGGCCGGTGGCGCGAGCGCGGTCACCTGGACCGTCAGCAACGATCGGATCAGCGACGAGCAGGCCAGCAGCGATCAGGCCCGGCAGATCGCCGCCGTCCTGGACGCCCCGGACGCCCGGGTGTTCGAACGGTCACTTCCGCCCGGGGGTGCCGCCACCGTGGTGGTCTCCCGTGGCCGCGACAGCGGTGTGGTGCTGCTGCGTGACCTGCCCGCGCCCGGTCCCGGGCGGATCTACGAGCTATGGCTCATCCAGGGCAGCGAGCCCCGCAAGGTGGGACAGCTCGCCGAGGGGGACAGGGCGTCGACCACTGTCATCGGCCCGGTCGCCGAGGCGGGCACGTTCGGGGTGTCCAACGAGCCCGTCGGTGGCTCGGCCACCCCCACCCGGATCGTGGGTACGGTCGAGCTGAGCTGAGACCGGGCTGGGCTGGCCGCCGGTACATCGGCGCCCGGCCCAGCCCGGTCCGCTGCCCGAGCCCTGGTGCTCCCGGTCACCCCACCCATCCGGACGGCGGACCGCTCCGAATCACTCTCATGGATGACGAGTTGCTCGCCGGCCGGTACCGCAGGCTCCTGCTGATCGGGGACACCGCGACCCCGGGACGCGTCTGGCTGGCACGCGACGAGGTGCTCGACCGGCACGTTGCGCTCAAGCAGATCACCCTCCCAGGATGGGTGAGCGCCGCCGAGCGGTCCCGGCTGCGGGACAGAACACTCGCGGAGGTAAGCGGCCTGGCCGCGCTGGATCATCCGGGCGTGCTCGGGATGTGGGACGTGCTGAGCACCGACGGATATCTATGGCTGGTCATGGAGCACGTACCCTCCCGGTCCCTGTCTGAGGTGGTTGCCACCGACGGTCCGCTGGCACCGGCGGAGGTGGCGCGGGTCGGGCTGCACCTGATCGCCGCACTGAGTGCCGCCCACGCGAGGGGGGTGACGCATCGGGAGGTCCGGCCGCAGAACGTGCTGCTCGTTGACGATGGGCGGGTCATGCTCGGCGGATTCGGTCTGTCGATCTTCGACACCCGGGATCCGGCGACCGTTACCGCGGCGAGCCTGTCGACGGTCCAGTACACCGCGCCGGAGGGGGCCCGCGACGGCAGGGCCACCCCCGCCACCGACCTGTGGGCCCTCGGCGCGACGCTCTACCTGGCCACGGAGGGTCGCCCGCCTTGGAGCCGGCCGTCGACAGTGGCCATGTTCGCCGCCCTGGCCACCGAGGCGCCGGACCGGATGACCGTCGCGCCGCTCGAACCCGCGATCACCGGTCTCCTGTTGCGCAACCCCCGCCAACGCCTCTCCGCGCAGGAGGCCCGTGACCAGTTGGAGCAGGTGGCCGCGGCGACGCCGGCGACGGTGCCGCGAGCGCGCCGCTGGCCGCGGGTACGCGCCGCGTCGCGCCGTCGGCCCCCGGCCGTCACGCCGACGGTTCCGATCGCCGCGGACGCGATCACCACAATGGTCATTCCGGTTCTGGCGCCCACCACCCGCGATCGGACGACCGGCTGGGCGTTCGCTGGCGCCGTGGTGGGCCTGCTGGGGGTCGTGGCCGTCGTCGTCACGGCAACCGGCGCTGTGATCGGCGGCTGGCGCGGCCAGGACAGCCCTCCGGCGGCCGAACCTGGCGGTGCGGCGGCCGGCGTGGTGGTGCCGACCGCGACGGCACCGCCGGCCCACCCCTGCCTTGACGATGCCGCCTCCAGCGAGGCCGAGCCGCTGCGGGAGGCCGACGCGCCGCTGCCGTACGCCTTGCCCAACGGGTGGGCGTGGCACCAGGACCCCGCCGGGTTTCTGCTGGCGGTGCCCGAGAGATGGACCCGGCACACCGAGGGCGCACTGGTGTGCTTCCGCGACCCCGCCGAGGTGCGGGCCATCGCCGTCGACCCCGCCGCCGCGGCTTCCTCCGTACCGTCGAGGCGATGGGAGGCCGCCGAGCGCGACGCGCTGACCACCGGGGCGCTGGCCGGTTACCAGAAGATCAGCATCGGGCCGGTCATCCGCCCCGGTGGCGCGGCGGAGTGGGAGTACACCTGCGACCAGGCCGGCGGGGTGCGGCTGCACGCCCGCCGGCTGCTGGTCAACGAGAGCAGAACCCGCGCTTACAGCCTGTCCTGGATCACCCGGGACAGCCAGTGGAACGAGTCCGAACCCTTCCAACGACTAGCCCTCGCAAGCATCCGCCTCGACTGACGCCGAAGGTCACTGCCGCAGGAGCAGGGCGAGATCGACGACCACGTGCCCGTTGAACAGGCCGGTCGTCTGAGCCGCGCCGGTGAGCAGGTCGACCCGGTACAGCCGGGAGCCGGCGATGCCGTTGAGTACGGCGTAGGCGTTGTTCGCCACGGCGCGGTCTCCGCTCAGCGGACTGTGGATGTCGAAGCCCGCGTGGAGGTTCGCGTTCACTCCCAGTGCGCCGGTGGCCACCAGTTGCCCGGAGTTGGCGGGAGATTGCAGGGCAACCTGGTCGAGGGTGGTGTCGATGTCGAACAGAGTCGTAGCGGTGGCGGGGTTGAGGTCGTTGTTGGTGTACGCCGCGCCGGTGACACCGACGGCTGCGGTGCTGGGCGGGTAGGTGAGAGGGCCGTCGACAACTGTCGTGCCGCCGGCGTTGATGTTGTGGCGCAGGTTCTGGCCGGTGTCGCTGATGATCCGGAGTCGGTCGGCGGCGGGGTTGAAGTCGACGCCGAACGACGTGCCGCTCAGTGCGACGGTCAGTTGACTGACCTTTGTGGCCGCTGCGGTGCGCGTGTTCAGCGCGTAGACGCCGCCGGTGTTGCCGACGCCGTAGAGCTGGCCGTCCTGGACGCGAAAGTCGATGCCGATGAGGATTTCGGTGCCGGGCAGGTCGACCGGGCCGATGGTGCAGGCCAGCGCGGGGCGGTTGGCGGCGAACTTGATCAGCTGCTGGTTGGCGGTGAGGCCGATGGCGACGAGCCCGTTGCGGCCTCCGGCGTTGAGCAGGTCCCACAGCAGGGTGCAGGTCCCATTGCCCAACGAGGGTAGGCCGCTGGACGGGACGGTCGCTGTTGTGCGTTGGCTTGGTTGGGCGGCGGTGACCGGCGTCGCGGTGATCCCGATGCTGGCGACCATCGTTGTGGCGGCCACGAGCAGCCCTCGGCGAAGCGTACGGTGCATGAGAGGCACTTCCTTGATCAGATGCACCGACGGGCTCCTCGGCGGAGTCCGACGCCGTTATCGGCGATGGTGCAGGGATGAACTCCCTGCTCAGAGCCTATGTAGAGGCGATCCGCAGCATCTGTCGGGATTTGGCCCCTCCTCCAACTTTCGCACCTTCTGCACAGTGCGGTCGGGATCCGCCGGCCGGTACGCCATCCGGCGGGGTGGGATGGAGGGCAGGGCCGGAAGAACGATCCGGCTCAGGGCACCAACGCCCTGAGCCGGAACGGTTCTGTAGCTGTTGGTTCTGTCGATCAGGTGACGTTGATGTCGCTGCACCACATGTAGGTCTGGTCCAGGTGCGACGCCCTCCAGAGCACGAACAGGATGTGGTTCCCGCTACGCGACGGGAGCGAGACGTTGAACGAGATGTTCTGCGCCGGCGCGTAACGCCCGGTCGTCGTGATCAGGTCGAGGTTGCCCCATCCGAGCTTCTGGGTGGATGGGTTGAACCCCTGCTTGGTGACGTAGACCTGGAAGTAGTCAGCGCCGTGGCTGGCCTGGTCGTACAGCTGGACCGTGAGGTTGCGGCTGACGGTGGTCGTCTTCCACGCCCCTGGCTGGTTCACGCTGTCGTTCCTGGACAGGGCGTTGCTGCACAGCTGCCCGTCCGGGGTGCGAGCCTGGTACTGGCCGCCGAGGCCGTCACGCAGCTGGCTCATCCAGTTCCACATGGTGTCGGGATTGGCCTGGAACGCCCGCCAACACATGGGGTCTTGCTGCTGCATGGCGGGGTTCATGTGCTGGTTGCCCCACGCCTTCCAGCATTGGTAGGCGCGACTCATCGGGTTGATGATCGTGCCGTGGGCCTGGGCTGCCCCGGTGAAGGGCAGCATGCCGGCCACGATGGCGAACACCATGACGAATGCTCGCAGGGACCGACGGACTGGTGACCGGGATCGTCCGCCGGATCGATCGGACTTGAGTGAACGCACTGTTCATCCTCCGCTCTTCGGGACTACAGATCAGCTTGGGAACGCTCCCAAGCCAACTGTTGCATCTATCGACTCAAATATCAATCGTTATCTATCTATGGTCGGATGTGGATCGAGCTGACCGGCGTGTCCGCAGCCGCCCGGTTCGGATCCGGGTGCGGGTGACGACCGCGCCACCGGTCGCCCGGCACTGTCACAGGCCGGCTGCGGCGTCGTACCGGCGACGCTGGTCGGCCATCTCCGACTCCGACAGCGCCTCCTTGAGCGCCAGATCCGCGTACTTGGGCGGGAGCATCTGCCGCACCCGGTCGGTGAACATGACCTCGGCGGTCGCCTCGACCACCTGGATGCCCGGCGGGTCGCTGGACATATCCATGATCACGGGACCGGCCAGTTTGACCGCCACGTCCCACGGGCGCTTCTGTTCGGCGACCCCGCAGAGGTGGAAGCCGTAGACCGTCTGCACCTCGGTGAGCGCGGTGGCCTCGGTCGGCTCGTAGCCGTAGACGCGGACCCCGCAGATCACTGCCGGCTTCTCCGTGCTGGCCGCCTGCTGGGCCCCGTGCCCGGCGTGGTTGTGCTGCCCCGGGTCCGCCTGTTCGAGCGTGGTACGCATCCGGGCGATGATCTGCGATTGCAGATCCGCCGGTTTCGCCTCCGGGTCGGCCCGGTTGACCAGTACGACCGCGCCGGCCGACACCACCAGCAGGATCACCGCTACCCACACGAAGCGGTTCCGGTACCAACCCGCGAAACTCTCTCGGGACATCACGATTGCTTCTCACCTCGTCGCCGGTTCTGGTGCTGGCAGGCCGAATCAGACGCCCCCGGCGGGTCAGGCGTCGAGCGCGTCAGCCGTTGGGGGGACGTGCCGGGGGGTTACCTACGGCGGGCGAGGATGATTGCCCGGCAAGGCGCCCGTCGTCGTAGAGATGGCCCGGCGATCCGGCAGGCGAAGGTCCGCCAAGGCGGCGCGCTGCCGGCGCTGCGATGCTCCCGTGCTGGCCGTTCCCAGCGCGGTTGCCCCCGCGCTGCGGCGATATCAGCCATTCCAACACGTCTGGGCCGGCTCTGGCAACATCGACGAGCATCAGCGTGGATTTGACCCGGCCACCGGCGCCTTCGTCGCGCACGCGTGCTCATCGCCGCACCGCCGCCGGTCTCCTCGAACGGATCCGCAGCGAGCGCAACCGGGATCGGATATGGTGCGTGACACCCGATTTGCCGCTTCCAAGGGGAAATATGAGTCGCTTGCCGTACGTGAACCCGGCCGAGGCCCCGGCGCCGGTCCGCGACGCTTTGCAGGCCGCGCTTCCCCTGAGCTTCTTCCGCGTCATGGCCCACGCCGAGACGGCGTTTCCGGACTGGATGCGCTGGGGCGGCACGCTGCTCAAGGACCTGGCCCTCGACCCACTGCTGCGCGAAATCGCGATCCTGCGAGTCGCCCAGCTGAGCGACGTGCCATACGAGTGGGCTCAGCACGAGTCCATCGCCCGCTCCGTCGGCGCCACGGACGAGATGATCCACGCGCTCGGGCGCGACGAGATCGGGGACGACTGTTTCACGTCGGACCAGCGGATCGTCCTGCGTTTCACCACCGACGTCGTCCGCGACGTCCGCCCGCCCGACGACACCACCACCGCACTGACCGGGCTGCTCTCCCCGCGCGAGGTGGTCGAACTCCTGATGGTGATCGGGCAGTACATGATGATCGCCCGGGTCGCCGCGGTAACGGACCTGGACGTCGACAAGCCGATGGGCGCCGCCGTCTACGGTGGGCGGGCCTGACTAATGTCATGAGTACCTGTGCACCCCGCATCGAACGTCGTGACTAAGTGCACTGGAGCCCACCACGTCCCGTCGATGAGACTCGACTCGACGCCGGAACAACAGCCGGCCGAGTTCGAGGGGCGGCGGGACGGTGGACGAACGCTACGACAGCTACTGCGCCGCGGATCGGCTGTTCTACGACTCGCTCGGCAGCGCCGTCGCGCAGCCCGTCTTTCCGGCCGCCGACCGGCCGACGCCGACCGGCTGGCGCCGCGAGCCGCTCGACGACTGGCTGATCTACGCGCCCGACGGCGGATCGCTGCCGCAGCAGGGCTGGAAGATTCATGTGTCGGCCGGCCTGGCGAACGCCGAGCGGGTGCTGGACGCGGTCTGGAACTACTGCGTCCCCCGCGGGCTGTCCTTCAAGTTCCTGCGCGGGCCGCGCACGCTGCTGCTGCGCAATTCCAAGTACGCCGCCCGGGCCGCCAGCGGCAAGTTCGTCACCGTCTATCCCCGTGACGACGCGGAGCTGGAGCTGGCCTGCAAGGAACTCGACGAACTGCTGACCGGCGAGACCGGGCCGTACATCCTCAGTGATCTGCGCTACGGCGCCGGCCCGGTCCACGTGCGCTACGGCGGCTTCGCCGCCCGCTACTGCCACTCGCCCGACGGCCAGGTGGTGCCGGCGATCGAGGACGACTCCGGCACGCTGGTGCCGGACCGCCGGGAGCCCGTCTTCCACGTACCTTCCTGGGTCACAGTGCCCGACTTCCTCGGCCCGCACCTGGCCGCCCGCAGCGGCACCAGCACTGACCAGGTGCCGTACCGGATCGAGCGGGTGATCCACTTCTCGAACGGCGGCGGGCTGTACGTGGGCAGGGACCTGCGTACCGACACCGCTGTGGTGCTGAAGGAGGCCCGACCGCACGCCGGCCTGGACGCCGACGGCACCGACGCCGTCGCCAGGCTGGCCCGCGAGGCGCAGGCCCTGCGGCAACTCGCCGACCTCCCGCAGGTGCCTCGGGTGCACGACGAGTTCGTCCTCGGCGAGCACCGGTTCCTCGCGCTCGAGTTCATCGAGGGCCGACCGCTGAACAAGGTCCTGGTCGACAGGTACCCCCTGATCGACGCCGACGCGACCGACGGCGACCGGGCGGCGTACGCCCGGTGGGCCCGCCAGATCTACGAGCAGGTCGAATCCGTCGTGGCGGCGATCCACGAGCGCGGCCTGGTCTACGGGGACCTGCACCTGTTCAACATCATGATCCGGCCGGACGACCGCGTCGCCCTCGTCGACTTCGAAGTGGCCGCCCCGATCGCCGGGCACCGCCGACCCGGGCTTCGAAACCAGGGCTTCGCGGCCCCGAGGGACCGCAGCGGGCCGGCTGTCGACCGGTACGCCCTGGCGTGCCTGCGGTTGGCGCTGTTCCTGCCACTGACCCAGCTGGTCCGGCTCGCCCCGGCGAAGGTGACTCACCTGGCCGACATCATCGCCGCGAACTTCCCCGTGCCGAGGTCCTTCCTCGATCCGGCGGTCGAGGAGATCACCGGCGAGCCGCGCGTCACCGCGGAACAGCGAGGGAATCTCGGCGCCGACGACTGGCGCACCAAGCGGGAACGGCTGACGACAGCGATCGTGGCCAGCGCCACCCCCGAGCGCGACGACCGGCTCTTTCCCGGTGACATCGAGCAGTTCCGCAGCGGCGGCCTCAACCTCGCCCACGGGGCGGCGGGAGTGCTGTACGCGCTCGACAAGAGCGGTGCCGGACGGTGGCCCGAGCACGAAGACTGGCTGGTGCGGCGGGCGACAGCGCCCCCGTCCGGCACCCGCTGCGGCTTCTACGACGGGCTGCACGGCGTCGCGTACGTTCTGGAACACCTCGGACGGCGGCAGGACGCGCTGGACGTTCTCGACATCTGCCAGCGGGAACCCTTGGACGGGCTCGACCACAGCCTGGCCAGCGGACTGTCCGGGATCGCGCTCAACCTGGCCGAGATGGCCGCGCGTACCGGGGAGGTGTCGCTGCACGACGCCGCGTGGCGGGCCGCCGAGCGTGTGATCGGGCAACTGGACGACGACGCGGGCCCGGACGTCAGCGGCGGACGTAACCCGTACGCCGGGCTGTTGCGGGGCCGGACCGGACCGGCGCTGATGCTGTTGCGGCTCTACGAGCTCAGCGGCGACGACGAGCTGTTGGGGCACGCCGCCACGGCGCTGCGTCAGGATCTGCGCCGGTGTGTGCTGCGCCCGGACGGTGCCCTGGAGGTCAATGAGGGCTGGCGCACCATGCCCTACCTGGCGCACGGCAGTGTCGGGATCGGGCTGGTCCTCGACCAGTACCTGCGCCACCGGGCGGACGACAGCTTCGCCGAGGCGAGCGCGGGGGTCCGCCGTGCGGCGCGCTCACCGTTCTACGCACAGTCCGGGCTCTTCGCCGGTCGGGCCGGCATCATCGCCTACCTCGCCGCCTCGACCGACGGCGCCGACCGCCGCGAACTTCGCGCGCAGGTGGATCGGCTGGCCTGGCACGCGCTGCCGTACCGGGACGGGATCGCATTCCCCGGTGAGCAGTTGCTGCGGCTCTCCATGGACTTCGGCACCGGCACCGCCGGGGTGCTGTACGTGCTGGCCAGCGCGCAGCACGACCAGCCGCCGGCACTGCCCTTCCTCGCGCCCCTGCCGGGCGCGGACAGACTCCCTCGCGACAGCGGGGGCGACCCGATCGGCGAACGGATGGAAGGGAGGTGAACGACATGGCACTTCTGGACCTCCAGGGCCTGGAGATGGCTCCGGCCGACCGCACCGGTGGCGGAAGCCGGGCGAGCCTGCTGCTCTGCGGCGACAGCTCGCTCTCCGTCACGACCTGCAACTGATCCACGCACACGTGGGGCCCTGGGTGGGCAGACGTGCCCACCCAGGGCAACCGCGTACCAACGGGAGGACCGATGCCGACGTTCGCCGTGGGGGACAGGCTGCTGCGGCAGACGGTCCTGGCGGGTGGCGGCTGGACGGCCGGACTGGCGGCGGTCGCGCTGCTCGGCGCGGCCGCCGAACTGTTGCTCCCCGCGGCCCTCGGCCGCGCCGTCGACGCCGCCCTCGATGGCGGCTCCGCCTGGTGGGCGGTGTCCGCCGGCGCCCTGGTCGTCGTCCTCATCTGCGTCGACACCCTGACGGACCTGGCCGGCGGTCTCGGCGCGGCGCGCGCCACCGCCGCACTGCGTCGGCGGCTACTGCGTCACCTGTTCGCCGTGGACGTTCGCGCCACCCGCCGGCACCCGGTGGGTGATCTCGTCGGCCGGTTGGTCGGCCAGGCCGCCGACGCGGGACAGGCCGGCAACGCGGTGGTCCTGACCATCGTGGCGGTGCTTCCGCCGCTCGGCAGCGTCGTCGCGCTCGCCATCATGGAACCGGTCCTCGGTCTCACACTGCTTGTCGGTCTCGGCCTGCTCGCCGTCCTCATGCGCGCCTTCGTGGCCGACGCCTCGGCCGCGACCGCCGGGTATCAGCGGGTGCTCGGCAGCATCGCCGGCCGACTCTTGGAGTCGCTGACGGGTGCCCGGACCGTCGCCGCCGCCGGCACCACCCGCCGCGAGGAGGACCGGGTGCTGGCGGCCCTACCGGAGCTGAACCGGCACGGCCGGCGCACCTGGGGGCTGCTGGCCCGGGCGAGTGCGCGCACCTCGGCAGTGGCGCCGCTGCTGAACCTGAGCGTCATCGCGGTCGGTGGGTACGCCCTGACCGCAGGCTGGCTCACACCTGGCGAACTGGTCGCGGCGGTCCGGTACGCGGCCATGGGCGCCGGCCTCGGTGCGGTGCTCGCCACCCTGAACCACCTGGTCCGCAGCCGCGCGGGAGCACACCGGGTCGCCGAGCTGCTGACGCAGCCCGCCACGTCGGCAGGCGATCGGCCTCTTCCACCCGGCGGCGGTGCCCTGCGACTGCGTGGGGTGTGCGTGCACGCCGACGACGGCCGCCCCATCCTGGACGGCGTCGACCTGGACGTGCCGACCGGCGCTACAGTGGCCGTCGTCGGAGCGTCCGGTGCCGGCAAGTCGACCCTGGCGGCCGTGGCGGGACGGCTGTACGACCCCGACCGTGGTGAGGTGCGACTGGACGGGGTGCCGCTGCGGGACCTCGACCCTGTGGCGCTGCGCCGGGCCGTCGGCTACGCCTTCGACCGGCCGGTGCTGATCGGCGCGACCGTCCACGACGCGATCGGCCTGGCGCTGCCGGTCGACTCGGCGCCACCGGCCGATCGGAGCCCGGCCACACAGGCGGTTCTGCGGGCGGCCCGGATGGCGGCGGTCGCCGACGTGATCGAGCGTCTGCCCGACGGTTACCGCACCCTGCTGGTGGACACACCGCTCTCCGGTGGCGAGACCCAACGCCTCGGCCTGGCCCGCGCGTTCGCCGCCGAACGACTGCTCATCCTGGACGACGCGACGTCCAGCCTCGACACAGCGACCGAACACCGGATCACCGAGGCGGTTCTCAGGCCCGCCGGGGGTCGTACCCGACTGGTGGTCACCCACCGGACCGCGGCGGCCGCGGCGGCCGACCTCGTCGCCTGGCTGGACGGCGGTCGGCTGCGTGGCCTGGCACCGCACCGGCAACTGTGGGTCGACCCGGACTACCGTGCCGTCTTCCAGCCGGCCGGCGGTGGGTCGTGAGCCGTCCCGGCGTGCGCCGGGTGACCTGGCGGGCGCTGCGGGCCCGTCGGCGGGAACTCGCCGGGCTCGCCGGCTGGTCGCTCGTCGAGTCGCTGCCCGCGCTGCTCGCCGGCTATCTGGTCGCGCGCGCCGTCGACGAGGGTTTTCTGGCCGGACGTCTGCTCGACGGCCTGGCCTGGCTGGGGGTCCTCGCCGTGGCCGTACTGGTCGGCGCGGCGGCCACCGGTCGGACGTACCGGAGCCTCGGCGCAGTGGTCGAGCCGTTCCGCGACGAGGTGGCCGCTCAGGTGATCCGGGGAGCGCTACGCGACGCCACCAGGGCGGGTGGCCGCCCGGACAGCGCTGCCGTGACCCGGCTGACCCACCAGATGGAGATCGTCCGCGACACCTTCGCCGGTCTGCTGATGGTGACCCGCGGTTTCCTCTTCTCCGCTGGCGCGGCAGTGCTCGGTCTGCTCGCCCTGGCGCCGGTGGTGGCGGCGCTGGCGGTCGCGCCGCTGGTCGCCGGTCTTGTCGTGTTTCTCGCCGCGCTGCCGGCGATGGTCACGCACCAACGCGCCTACGTCCGGGCCGGTGAGCAGCTCGGCCAGTCGGCGGCGACCGCGCTGGCCGGTCACCGCGACGTGCTGGCCTGCGGCGCACAGACACGCGTGACGGCGGAGGTGGCCCGCTGGGTGTCGGCGCAGGCCGCGGCCGAACGCATGCTCGCCCGGATGGCGGCGATCCGCAGCCTCAGCCTCGGCATCGGCGGCTGGCTGCCACTACTGGTGCTGATGGTGACCGCTCCGTGGCTGGTCGAGCGTGGTCTCACCGCCGGCGCGGTGCTGGGCGCGCTGATCTACGTCTCCACCGGGCTGCAACCCGCCCTGCACACACTGGTGCAGGGCCTCGGCGGCGGCGGGCTCCGCTACGCGGTCACCCTGGAGAACATCCTGCGCACCTACCCGGTCTCCGACGACCAGCGCCCGCCGGCCCTCCGGATAGCCCGCTGTCGACCACCCGTCGGTCCTGCCGATCGCCCGCCAGCCCTCGAGGTCCGGGGACTGACCTTCGGCTACGGCCCGCGCGCCCGGCCCGTCCTGCAGAACTTCTCGCTGACGCTGGCCGAGCGGGACCATCTCGCAGTGGTGGGCCCGAGCGGTGCGGGCAAGTCCACACTGGCCGCCCTGATGACCGGGCTGTTGCCGCCGCAGGCAGGCACCGTCCACCTGGCCGGCACGAGGGTCGCCGAGGTGGAGCCGGTGGTTCTCGCCCGGATGCGAGTGCTGGTGCCCCAGGAGGCGTACGTCTTCACCGGCAGTCTCGCCGACAACCTCCGCTACCTCCGGCCGGACGCTGACGACCACACGCTGGAGGTCGCCCTCGACACGCTCGGCGCGCGTCCCCTGGCGACCCGCCTGGGCGGCCTGGGCGCACCGGTCGCGCCGGCCCTGCTCTCCGCCGGCGAGCGGCAGCTCATCGCGGCGGTCCGGGCCTGGCTGGCACCCGCCCCGCTGGTGGTCCTCGACGAGGCGACCTGCCATCTGGACCCGGTGCTGGAAGCGACTGTGGAGGTCGCCTTCGCCCGGCGGCCCGGCACCCTCGTGGTGATCGCACACCGGATCAGTTCCGCGCTGCGGGCCCGGCGGGTGCTGGTTCTCGACGGCGACGAGCCCGCGGTGGGGACGCACGAACAGTTGATGGCCCACTCGACCACCTACCGGGTGCTCGTCGGCTGCTGGGACGACCCGGGGGTGCCGTCCCCGGTGGCCTCGGCACGGCGGGACTGAACCCCGCCCATCCGGGCCGACGGTGCCGATCAGATCCAGCCCGCCTCGCCAGCCATCCGCACGGCCTCCACCCGGGTACGCGCGCCCACCTTGCGGGCGATCCGACCGAGATGGTTGCGGACGGTGCCACGGGTGAGCCCGAGCGACACCGCCACCTCCACGACCGGCGCGCCGGCGGCCGTCAGCCTCAACACCTCCGTCTCGCGGCTGGTCAGTGGGCTGTCCGAGTGCAGTGCCGCGACGACGAGATCCGCGTCGAGCACTGGCTCCCGGCGGGCGAGCCGACGGATCCCGTCGATGACCCGCTGGGGGGCGGCGTCGCTGCGCAGGATGCCGACCGCCCTGGTCGGGCACAACATGCCTCGCAGCCGCCGGGCCCGATGCGGGTGGGTGAGCACCAGGACGGGGCACCGGCCGAGACGGTCGGGATGGACTCCCTCGACGAAGTCGAGGTCGGCCACCAGCACGTCGGGGCGTTGGGCGCGGACGGCAGCGGAGACCGCGTCTCCGCGATCCACCTCCGCCACGACACTGATGTCGTCCTCGGCGGCGAGGACGAACGACAGCGCGCCCAGCACCAGGGCACCGTCCAAGGCGAGCAGGGTACGGATCACGATGAACCTTCCCGCACTCCGACGACGATCACACAACGTCAACATTCAAACACGCATCCGGTGGGGCCGCACGGCGACGGGGGCGGGCCGGTCATCTCCACCGAGCCCGCCCCCGACGGTCACAGCCAGCCGTTACGTCGCGCGCGCGACACCGCCTCCAACCGGTTGCGGGCCCCGGTCTTGCGCAGGATCACCGACAGGTGATTGCGCACCGTTCCGTGTGCCAGGTAGAGGCGGACGGCGATCTCCTTCAGGGGCAGACCCTCGGCCGCCATCCGCAGCACGTCCATCTCCCGAGGCGTCAACGGCGTCTCCGGGGGACTCAGCACCGCGATCGCCGCGGCCGGGTCGATAGCCCGTTCCCCGGCCGCGAGCGCGCGGATCGCCCGCACCAACTCGGCCAGCGAGCTGTCCTTACCGACGAGGCCGCGTGCGCCGGCTGCCAGTGCCGCCTCCACCAACGCCGGGCTCCACCGAGGGCTCATCGCCAGCACTGCGGCGTGCGGCGCCTCGACGTCGACCCGGGCGACCACCTCCACCGGGTCGGGCAACTCCGGTGTCAGTGCCAGCACCACCACCTGCGGCCGGCACCGCCGAACCACAGTCAACAGTTCACCGACACCCTCGACGTCGGCGACCACCTCCATGTCCTCCTCGCTTGACAGCGCGGCGCAGAGCGCCCCGCGGAGCAAACCCATGTCCTCGGCGACGACAACGTGGATCACCACGTTTTCTCCGATCTCCGGTACGCGTCACGACGGCCACCGATCCCGGAACATCCACGGGTTGGTCAGGGCGGTCGTGCGCTACAGACGGGTGGGCGTCGGCCCGCCGCACCGTCGAGGCGGACGGGCGCGGGCACTGATCGACCGACCAGCGGGTGGAACAGGCAGGCCGCTCGGGCCAGCCACCGGGGTCGGTCGACCCGCCTCAGCCTGGGCGGGCGATCGCAGACGGGGTTCGGCTCTCGACCAGAAGTGGCACGAGATCGCAGCGTGGCCCGGCGCCGAGGTGCGACTGCCGGTCCAGCGGTCGGACCAGCCCTGACCCGGGGGTCGGTCCATTGTCGACGCGAACGGCGTCCTGGTCGGTGGGTGCGACGGGCTGGACAGGAAGCACACCCCGCGCGGCCACCGGTACCGGGCGTGCGGCGAAATGCCCCGCCGGGGCTGCGGCACGCGCGGGGCCGTCGGCGGAATCCGGCGGTGGCGCGGCCCGGGTCGGCGGTGCCGTGACGCGTACTGATGCCACTGCCGGAACCGCCGGTGACGTCGGAGCTGTCAGTACGGGCGCCGGCTGGGTCACCGGCGGGACGGCCGGCCCGAGCACCGGGGGAACGGGCAGTGCGGGTGTCGCCGCCGGAACGATCACCGGGCCGGGAACCGGCGGCAGAACGGCATCGACGACACGGAGGAGCGCCATGACGACGGGCCTGATCGGCACCGTGCGCACGATGTCGACGACGTACGGTAGGGGAGCGGTGACCAAGCCGACCACTGGCGGACCGGGCGGCGTACGCACCGCCGACGGATCGGGGCTGGCGGTGGTCGGCCGTCGCGGCGGATCGGCGGCCGGCCGCGACAGGTCCACCCGGTGAGCCGAACGATGAGCGGCGCGGGTCACGGAGGCCGGTCGGAGTCTTTCGCGCTCCGCCGCGCCGGCTGGGACGGATGCGCCGAGCCTCGACGCACCCGCCGGTCGTCGGGTCTCCGTCGAGGGGGGATCCTCGCGGGGGGCGGCCACCGAGTCGGTGGGTACTGCCAGCGGGGCACGGGGCCGGTCATGAGGGCGGTCGTCGGCAGCCGCCGCTCGCTGACGGTCCTGGCTGGGGCGCTCGGCGACAGTGAGCCGCGCGACCGACTCGACCAGACCGCCGATCCTCCGATGAGGCTCGTCACCGGACCCGCTGCGCACCCCGTCGGCGGCGGCCGGCCCCTGCAACAGGGCGGCCATGACGAAACCGGCCCCGACGGCGGCCGAGATCAGCGCCAACCAACGGGCGAGCCTGCGCAGCCGTCCGGCCGCAAGCGGCGCGGACCGGTCCGGCGCAGACGCCGACGCGGTTCCGCTGACGGGACTTCGCACGCGGGCACGACCCCTTCCCTCTGGGTTGCTGACCCATAGTAGCGATGCGCTCACGTAGCCGCATCCGGTGGATGCGCGCTCGTCGGCAGCACTACGTCTGATCTGCCAGCCGGGCGTCCCGCTGCCCGGCTGGTCGCTGATGGCGAACGTCCCGGACCGGGGAGGGGCCGCCTACGCGGGTGGCGGCGCGGTCGTCCCTCGGATCCGCAGCGACGGGCTGATGACGACCCGGTGGGTGGGGCGGTCGGGGTCGGCGAGCCGGTCGGCGACGAGACGCACGGCGGCTCGTCCGATCGAGCGTCGAGGCGGTCGGACCGCGGTCAGCGGCGGGCTGAAGAGCCCGGCGACCTCGTCGTCGTACGCCACTATGGAGAGGTCGCCGGGAACGGACAGGTGCCGCTCCTCGCAGTGCTGCACCAGCGCGATCGCCTCGGCGTCGGCGTGCACGAGCAGCGCCGTCGTCCCGGTCGCCTGGCACTGGTCGAGGATGCCGTTGAGCACTGTGTCTCGCTCGGGTGATCGTGCGTCGGGTACCACAGCCACCACCGTCGCGTCCGAGTCGAGGCCGCACTCGGTAGTGGCGTCGCGCCAGCCGCGCCGTACGTGCTGACTGGTGGGGCTGTTGGCGTCGAGCACCAGGCCGACCTTGCGGTGGCCGAGCGAGGTGAGATGGCGTACCGCCATGGCCGCACCGAGCGCGTGGTCGGTGACCACCGACTCCATGACAGCGTGGTGGCTGCCTACAGTAGCGGTGCGTTCCAGCAGGACGACCGGGACGCCGACCTCGTCGAGCCACTCGATGGTGCGCTCGGCGGTCGGTGTGTCCATGCTCGGCGCGATGATCAGGGCGTCGACGTCCATCCGCCCCACCATGCGGGCCAGTTGCGGCTGGTCGTCCTCACTGTCGTAGGAGGAGCCGCGCAACACCACACGCATGTCCAGCTCACGGGCGGCCCCCTCGACGCCGCGAGCCACGTCCGGCCAGTAGTAGTCAAGGGAGGGCACGAGCATGCCGAGGGCGCGCCCGACCAGCGGGTCCCGACCAGCGGCAGGTGGCTCATCGGCTGCCGGGACGTCGTCCGGCAGGAGCAGGGCGACCCCGCCGTGGACCCGGCGGACCAACCCTTCGGCGGCGAGCTCCGCGATGTCGCGCCGGATGGTGACCGGCGCGGCACCAAGCGCGTGGGACAGGTCAGAGATGCGCATCGAGCCGTCGCGTTGCAGGGCCGCCAACAGCTGCTGTCGGCGGGCGACCTGGAGCGGCCCTCGGGGGGCCTCCGTCGTGGTGACGACGGGGCTGTCCTTGGTCATGGGTGACCTCCGAGGAGCGCTTTGTGCGGCGAGAGCTCTTGCATGGTGCGGACGACCTCGCCGGCCGGGCCGAACGCGGTGACGTCGATCGCGAGCCGGATCGGCTGATCTCCCCACCCGACGAAGAGCATAGGAGTCGTGCTCCGCCGGGCCGGTCATGACTCCTCTGGCGGTGGAGCGGCTATGAACGATTGTGATCGTATCAGAGCGTTTGGCGTTTCACGGCGGTGTTGTGCGCTCCCTTGATCGGGTGTGCTCATATCGGTTTGGGAACGGCATTGACTTGCTCCTTTGTGAGCGTTTTACTTCGGAAACCCTGCGGATGCCTGCACGTCACATTCATGGGCAACGCCCCGCTCGCCACAGTCGACGGAGACGGATTGATGCGACAGGACCACGGATGACGTTCGGGACGACCGGCCAGGCACCGGCGACGGACTCGGCTGTCGCTGCCGCCGCGACCTGGAGCCGGGATGACTGGTTGGCCCTCGCCGACCGGATGCTCGCCGCCGCCCGACCGTTCGCGTCGTCCGGACACGCCCTCGTCACCTTCCCCGGGCCGGAGGGCGGTTACGGGCGGGCCGTCGACGGACTGGAGGGTTTCGCCCGCACTTTTCTACTGGCTGGGTTCCGCATCGCGGGCGCTGGGGGAGTGGGCGTGGACCAGCTCGTGGACCGGTACACGGCAGGCATCACCGCTGGCACCGACCCGAGCTCTCCAGACCGTTGGGTGCGCTTGGACGAGCACCCCCAGGCGAAGGTGGAGGCCGCCTCCATCGCATTGGTCCTGGACATGACCCGCCCGTGGATCTGGGACCGACTGCCGTCCGTGGTGCGTGAGCGGGTAGTGGACTATCTGCGCCCGGCGGTCGGTGACGACACGTACCCACGGATCAACTGGGTCTGGTTCCGGCTGGTCGTCCAGACGTTCCTGCGTTCGGTGGGCGGGCCGCATTCGCTCGACGAGATGACCGAGGACCTGCGCACGCACGACGGCTTCGCCCGCGGGGACGGCTGGATGTCCGACGGGCCCGACCGCGCCTACGACCACTACGTGGGCTGGGCCCTGCACCTCTACCCGACGCTGTGGGCCCGGATGGCCGGTGCCGCGGACCTCGCCGAGCAGCGCCGCGAACGGGACGTCGCCGGCCTCGACCGGTTCCTGAGCGACGCGGTCGCGCTGGTGGGCGCCGACGGATCGCCGTTGATCCAGGGGCGGAGCCTGACCTACCGCTTCGCCGCGGCGGCGCCGTTCTGGGTTGGCGCCATCGCAGGCGTGCCCTCGGTCAGCCTCGGCCGGTTGCGCGGCGCGGCCACCCGCATCGTGCGTCACTTCGTCGCCAACGGCGCCCTTGACGAACGAGGCCTACTCACCCTCGGCTGGCACGGGCCGTGGCCGCGACTCGCGCAGTCGTACTCCGGGCCGGGCTCGCCGTACTGGGCCAGCAAGGGCCTGCTCGGCATCGCGCTGCCCGCCGACCATCCAGTGTGGATGGCCTGCGAGGAGCCGCTGCCTGTCGAGGAGCGGGACACGCTGCGGGCGGTGCAGGCACCCGGCTGGCTGATCTCTGGCACCCGTGCCGATGGCATCGTCCGCGTCGTCAACCACGGAACCGACCACGCCGTCGAGGGTGCCACCGTCTCAGATTCCCCGCTCTACGCCCGACTGGGCTACTCCACCGCCACCACCCCGGTCCTCGACGACAACGGCTGGGCCGCTCCGCTCGACCAGTCCGTCACTCTCGTCGACGACGCGGGCCGGGTCACCCACCGCGCCGGCATGCGCCTGCTGACCGTTCACGTCGACACCGACGGCGTGGGTGTGGCCGGGTCACGTGCTCTCGCCCACTTCCTCGACCCGGATCCCGGTCAGCGCGATCACGGCGGTGGCCGCGCCGGCCGGTCCCGACCGGCCGGGCACCTCACCGTGTACTCGCTGGTCCGCGGCCCCTGGGAACTACGTCTGACCCGCGTCGACGGCCTCGCCGACGGCGTCGAGGCGGCTGCGCTGAGGCTACGGATCGGCGGCTGGGCCATCGCCGGGGATGCGACGGCGACCGCCGGCGGCGGTGTGGCGGTCGTGACCGGGGTCGACCTGACCAGCCGGCTCGAGAGCGTTCACGGCGGCGGCACGGCCGCCGTCACCGCCGTTGCGCACGGCGGGCCCCTGGCCGGCGGGCTGGTCGTGCCATGGCTGGACCACCCCGTCCGGCCGGGCGCATGGGTCGCCACCTTCACCGAACTGTCCAGGGTGCCGGTGGCCACGGCCGGGCAGACATGCCGGGCCGTGGTCGACGAGGACAGCCACGGCCTCCACCTGGCGGTCGACTGGCCCGACGGGATCAGCACGTCGACCCGTCTGGACACGGAGCATGCCAGGCCCACCCAGGCGTCCTGGTAGCAGTGCGGGCCCGTCCGGGCCCTTTGACCTAAGGAGAGAGGGATGAAGCGTGCGATACCGGCCGTCATCAGCGCTGCGATGGCCCTGACGCTTGTTCTTACCGGTTGCGGCGGCGGAGACGAGCCAGTCGACCCAAATGCCCCGGTGACGATCAGCCTGGCTGGCTGGAGCCTGTCGTCCACGCCGGAGTTCAAGGCGCTCGCCGACGGCTTCAAGGCGACCCACCCGAACGTGACTGTGGAGCTCAAGGAGTACGCCCCAGGCAACGACTACGACACCCAGATGATCACGGACCTGGCCGCCGGCACCGCCCCGGACGTCTACGTCATGAAGAACCTCAAGAACTTCTACACGTACCAGAGCGGTGGTCAGCTGCTCGACGTCTCGGACGCCACCTCCAGTCTCGGCTCGAGCCCGGCGCTCGCGTCGTACCAGGTGGATGGCAAGTCGTACGCGGTGCCGTACCGGCAGGACTCGTGGGTGCTGTTCTACAACAAGGACCTGTTCGCGAAGGCGAAGGTGGCGCCGCCGGACGGCAGTTGGACCTGGGACGACTACACCGACGCGACGAAGCGACTGCACACCGGGCTGAAGGGGGCCGGTTCGAAGGCGACCGGCGCGTACCAGCACACCTTCCAGTCGACAGTGCAGGGATTCGCGCTCGCCCAGACCCCCAACGCGGACCTGCTCTCCGGGGACTACGGCTACCTGAAGCCGTACTACGAGCGGTCACTTGACCTGCAGGCGGCGGGCGCGCAGCCAACCTTCGGCACCGCGAAGACCAACAAGCTCACCTATCAGGCGCAGTTCGGCAAGCAGCAGTCGGCGATGCTGCTGATGGGCACCTGGTACGTGGCCACGCTGCTCAACCAACGACAGAGCGGTGACGCCGACAAGTTCCAGTGGGGCATGGCGCCGGCGCCGCAGTTCGACAAGTCCACCACCGGCACCTCCGCCACGCCTGTCACCTTCGGTGATCCGACCGGCCTGGGGATCAACCCGAAGATCAGCAAGTCCAAGACCGCCGCGGCCAAGGACTTTCTCAAGTACGCGGCCGGCCCGGAGGCCGGCAAGGCGCTGGCCGGGATCGGCATCACCCCGGCCCAGGTCACCGACGCGGTCACCGCGACGCTGTTCGGGCTGGACGGCGTACCGCAGGACGACCTGTCGAAGTTCGCCTACTCCAAGCACACCATCAAGCCGGAGAACCCCGTGTCGAAGCACACCGCCGGCCTGCAGAACCTCCTCAACGAGACGCACTCGGCGATCCTCTCCGACAGCAAGGGCGTCGACGCGGAGCTGAGCAAGGCGCGGGACCGCGCCAAGAACGAAGTCCTCAACCAGTGAGCCGATGGCGGGCCCGGCGCGCCTGCGCCGCACGCCGGTCCCGCCCCCAGGCCGAACGCTTCCGGAGACTCCCTATGGCAACCCTGCCGCGCACGAGACCCAGGAACCGGCGGCTGGTGTCGCGCAACACGGTCGCCGGCTGGTCGTTCATCCTTCCCAACTTCATCGGCTTCGCCGTGCTCACCCTGCTACCCGTCGTCGTGCTGTTCTACGTGGCCTTCACGAACTGGAACGTCTTCGGGGTGGCCGAGTGGACCGGCACCGCCAACTTCCGGCGGATGTGGGATGACTCGAGCTTCTGGACCGCACTGCGCAACACCGTCTACTACGCCGTCTTCCACATTCCGCTGACCCTCGCGGCAGCACTCGGGCTGGCGCTGCTGCTCAACCGCAAACTGCGCGGCGTGCGGTTCTTCCGTACCATCGCCTTCTTCCCCTACATCACCTCGATCGTGGCGATCGCGGTCGTCTGGAACCAGCTGTTCAGCCCTGAGTACGGCCCGATCAACGCTCTTCTCGGTGCCGTCGGGGTGGACAATCCGCCGGGCTGGACCGCGTCGGCGACCTGGTCGATGCCGGCGGTCATCATCGTCGGCACCTGGCGGTACATGGGCTACTACATGCTGCTGTTCCTGGCCGGCCTGCAGACCATCCCGGCCCAGCTCTACGAGGCGGCCGAGACCGACGGCGCCTCACCGTGGCAGCGGTTCGTGCACGTGACCCTCCCCGGGTTACGAACCACTACCTTCTTCGTCACGGTGCTGCTCACCATCGAAAGCTTCAAGGTCTTCGACCTCATCCTCGTGATGACCGGCGGCGGACCGGGCCAGTCGACACTCGTGCTCTCGCAGTACATCTACCAGAAGGGCTTCGAGGAGAACCAGTTCGGCTACGCCTCGGCGGTCTCCATCGTCCTGTTCGCCATCTGCTTCGGCATCACGGTCATCCAGTTCATGGTCAACAAGCGGAGGAACAGCTGATGACCGCTACCGACCTCTCCCTGCCCACCCCGGCCGTCGCCGCGCCCGGCAATCGCCGCGCGCCCCGCCGGCCGGTCCGGTCCCTGGGCGGGCGGCTCCTCGGGTACGCCGCTCTCGTGCTCGCGGCGGCCGGGCTGCTGCTGCCGTTCTTCTGGATGGTGGTGGCGTCGTTGAAGACCAACAACGACGTCTTCACCATCCCGATCACCTGGCTCCCCGATCCCGTGGTGTGGCGGAACTACCTCGACATCTGGCAGCGCTCGGACATGACGACGTGGCTGTGGAACACCCTGCTGCTGTCGGTGATGGTCACCTTCCTGCAGGTGTTCACCGGCAGCTTCGCGGCCTACGGCTTCGCCCGCGTCCGCTTCCCCGGCCGCAACCTGCTCTTCCTGGCGTACGTCGGGACGATCGCGGTGCCCTGGCAGTCGTACATGATCCCGCAGTTCATCCTCATGTCGAAGCTGCACCTGTCGAACACGCTGTGGTCGATCGTCGCGATACAGGCGTTCGGCGCGATCGGCGTGTTCCTGATGAAGCAGTTCTACGAGACGATCCCCGAGGAGCTCAGCGAAGCGGCGCGGGTCGACGGGCTCAGCGAATACGGCATCTACCGACGGATCATCCTGCCGTTGTCCCGGCCGGCGCTGGCCAGTCTGGCCCTGCTGATGTTCACGACCACCTGGAACGACTACCTCGGCCCGCTCGTCTACCTGCGCAGTCCGGAGCTGCGCACCATCCAGCTGGGGCTGAACACCTTCATCTCCCAGTACAACGCCGAGTACGCGCTGATCATGACGGGCTCGGTGCTGTCAGTGCTGCCCGTCGCTGTCATCTTCCTGCTCGGCCAGCGCTACTTCATCGAGGGCGTCGCCTCGACCGGACT
Organism: Micromonospora sp. NPDC048843; assembly: GCF_040649965.1. NCBI lineage: Bacteria > Bacillati > Actinomycetota > Actinomycetes > Micromonosporales > Micromonosporaceae > Micromonospora > Micromonospora sp. NPDC048843. The sequence continues at coordinate 16,211 of NZ_JBEZGJ010000004.1, read as the reverse complement.
GAAGGGCTGACCGATGATGCCGCGTCCGCGCCACGACACCATCACCGCCGTCTTCGACGGGATCTACGCCGCGCTCGCCACCAACCTGCTGCTGCTGCTCGGTTGCCTGCCACTGGTGACGCTCGCGTTCACCACCGACGCGGCGCGCTCGTGGCCGCTGTACGCGCTGACCGCTCCGCTCTGCGCGCCAGGGCTCTGTGCGGCCTTCGCTGTCATGTCCGCCTACTCGGCAGGCGACACCGGCGGCGTGCTGCGCACCTACTGCCGCGCCTGGCGAGCCACCGCCCGACCGGCGATGCTCTGGACGGCGGCGGCCATGACTGCCCTGGTAGTGCTCGCCGTCGACGCCCGCGTCGCGTGGGGCCACCGGGTTGGAGCGCTCGCCCTGCCGGTGCTGGCGACCCTGATCGTCCTCACCGTCGCTACCACGCTGCTCGGGCTGGTGACCCTCGCCGACCGACCCACAGCGCGGCTGCGTGAGGTGGCCCGCGCCTGCGTGTACCTGGCGGTGCGCCGCTGGTACCTCAGCGCCGTGTCTCTGCTCGTCCTCGTGCTGCTCGCCCAGATCCTGGCGGCCCGTCCCGCGATCGCGCTCGGCCTCGCCGCGGCGCCACTGCTCTACTTCGTCTGGGCAAACAGCCGCTTCACACTGCGCGCCGCCCTCGACCCACCGACGACCGCACCCCAGACCACCTGAGCATCAGGTTCCGGCCATCGAGCCGGGACGCCGACGACACACCTGCCCGGCACCGGACCGGACCCACGAGGGAGAACAGCATCCATGACGGCGACCGACGTCCGTCCCAGCTCCGACGCAGAGGCCACGGCGGCCGCGGTGGCCGCCGCGATACGTACCGTTGACGCGAACATCGCCACCTTCGGCGACCGGTACCCGGCGGACACCACCGACGCCAACCGCTACCCGCTCCGGCCAGCGAGCGGTGGCCAGCCCGAGGGCGCCAACGTCGGCTGGACCACCAGCTTCTGGCCCGGCATGCTCTGGCTCGCACATGACCTGACCGGCGACGAGCGCCACCTGCGGGCCGCGCTCTCCCACGTGGACAGCTTCGCGGCCCGGGTGACCGACGGCATCGACCTCGACACCCACGACCTCGGTTTCCTCTACACCCTCGCCTGCGTCACCCCGGCCCGCCGTACCGGCGACCCACAGGCCCGAGAGGCGGCCCTCGCCGCCGCCGACCACCTGATGACGCGCGTCCTCGAACCAGCCGGAATCATCCAGGCCTGGGGCGACCTGAACGACCCCCGCCAACGCGGGCGCACGATCATCGACAGCCTCATGAACACGCCGCTGCTCTTCTGGGCCAGCCAGACCACCGGCGACGACCGCTACGCCGCAGCGGCCCGCCGGCACACCGCTCAGCTGCGCCAGCACATCCTGCGTCCGGACGGAACCACCTTCCACACCTTCTACTGGGACCCGGCCAGCGGCGCGCCACTACGCGGCGAAACCGAACAGGGCCACTCCGACCACTCCTGCTGGGCGCGTGGGCAGGCATGGGGCATCTACGGGTTCAGCCTCAACCACCGGCACATCGGCGACCCCGCGCTGCTCGCCGCCGCGAGGACCTGCGCCGACCGCTTCCTCGCCCACCTGCCGGACGACCACGTCGCGTACTGGGATCTGGAGTTCGGCGACGGCAGCGGACAGGAGCGGGACAGCTCGGCAGCGGCCATCGCCGCCTGCGGCCTTGTCGAACTGGCGGACGGCCTCACCGACGACACGGCCAGCGCCGACCGGTACCGGAAAGCCGCCGCCGAGATCCTGCGTTCGCTCATCGGCCACTACTCCACCGACGGTCATCCGTTCTCGAACGCGCTGATCCTGCACGGCGTCTACGACAAACCCAAGAGCGTCGGCGTCGACGAGGGAACCCTGTGGGGCGACTACTTCTACCTGGAAGCCCTCACCCGCGCCACCATCCCGGGCTGGACCAGCCCCTGGTGACCACCGCGCCCCGACCCGCCCCGCCCCGCATTCCGAAAGGTGACCATGGACTACCGCTACCACTGCTCCATTCCCGCCGTCGACGGCCGGAACACGCTGCCCTTCAATCCCTGCCGGCTGCTGGACTTCACGCTGCTGCGGCTGTCGGCCGGCGAGTCCTGGACCGGCGAGTCCGGTGACCGGGAGATCCTGGCCGTCATCCTCGGTGGCACTGCCAGCTTCACTGTCGCCGGCCGCCACTTCCCGCAGGTCGGCCAGCGTCCGGACGTCTTCTCCGGCAAGCCGCACTCCGTCTACATCCCGGCCGGCTCGGCGGTGACAGTCGAGGCGGTCACCGCCGTGGAGATAGCCCTACCCAGCGCGCCCAGCGAACTGGCCACGGACCCCTATGTCATCGCACCGGAGCAGGTCGTTACCGGCCGCTGGGGAGCGGCCAACTTTGGCCGTACCTACCACCAGATCCTCACCGAAATCTCCCAGCCGGAGTTGCCCGCCCGCCGGCTCATCGTCGGCGAGACCTACACGCCCTCGGGCAACTGGAGCACCTACCCGCCGCACCGGCACAAGGTCGACGACCTGCCCGCCGAGGCCGCACACGAGGAGATGTACTACTACCGCGTCAACCCGGCGAACGGGTTCGGCATCAGCCGGGTCTACACCGACGACGGGTACGAGGAGAACGTCACCATCCGCGATCACGTCATGCAGATGATGCCCGAGGGGTACCACACAGTCGTCAGCGCGCCCGGCTACACCACCTATTTCCTGTGGTTCCTGGCCGGCACGCAACGCACCCAGGGCGCTCGCGAGGACGCCGACCTCGCCTGGGTGGGCCAGACCGTACCGACCCTGCGGAGCCTGGGCCTGTAATCACGTCGGTCGGACCCATCGCAACGAGGTAGCGGACAGACCCTCCGTGGCCCTATTCTACTAGGCAACTAGTGGAATGGGGTGGCGAGGTGATCGAGTTTCACCTGGACTCACGGTCCGGGGTCGCGCCGTACATGCAGCTCATCCGACAGGTACGGCACGCGCTCCGGCTCGGAGTTCTCAACGAGGGCGACAAGCTGCCCACAGTGAAGGAGGTGGTCGCCCGGGTCGCTATCAACCCGAACACCGTGTCCAAGGCGTACCGCGAGTTGGAGTACGAGGGCCTGGTCACCGCCCGGCCCGGGCTGGGCACGTTCGTCACCCGCACGCTGGTCGGTGACTCGCTGAGCAAGCACGAGCCGCTGCGGCAGGGCCTGGCCCGCTGGCTGACCGAGGCACGGGAGGCGGGCCTGGACGACGAGAGCATCGAGGCGCTCTTCCTCAGCAGCTTTCGGACATTTTCGGAGGCCCGAGGATGACTAGCGCCCTGATCACGGACGGTCTGACCAAGCGGTACGGTCGGCGCTCCGCACTGAAGGACTGCACTCTGGACATTCCGGCCGGCCACGTCGTGGGCCTGGTCGGGCCGAACGGCGCCGGCAAGTCCACGCTGCTGCAACTGGCCTGTGGGCTGCTCGATCCGACCGCGGGGCGGATCGAGGTCCTCGGCGCACTGCCGGTCAGCGGGTCGCCGCGGGTCGGGTTCGTCGCGCAGGACACCCCGGTCTACGCCGGCCTGACCGTCGCGGACCACCTGCGGATGGGCGCGCACCTCAACCCGTCCTGGGACGCTGCGCTCGCCGAGCGGCGCATCGCCCAGGTCGGCCTGGACCCGGCACAGAAGGCAGGCAAGCTCTCCGGCGGCCAGCGCGCCCAACTGGCCCTGACCGTGGCAGCGGCGAAGCGTCCCAATCTCCTGCTGCTCGACGAGCCGGTGGCGGCACTCGACCCGCTCGCCCGACGCAACTTCCTGCAGGGGCTGATGGAGCTGGCTGCCGAGCAGGGCATGAGCATCGTGATGTCCTCGCACCTGGTCGCCGACCTGGAACGGGTCTGCGACCACCTGATCGTGCTGGTCGCCTCCCGGGTACGGGTGGCCGGCGACGTGGACGACCTGCTCGCCACCCACCACCGTCTGGTCGGGCGGCGGCGCGACACCACCGAGCTGGGCGTCGGGCGAGCCTTGGTCGAGCAGAGTCACACCGAGGTGCAGTCGACACTTGTGGTGCGCAGCACCGCGCCGATCGTCGACCCGTCCTGGCAGGTCGACCGGCTGGACCTGGAGGACATCGTGCTGGCGTACATGAGCGGTGCCACCAGCGACGGTACGGGTCGGGTTCTGGAGGGGCAGCGATGATCTGGATGACCTGGCGGCAGTTCCGCACCCCGGCCCTGGCCACCGGCACCCTGTTGCTTGCGCTGCTGGGCGCTCTGGCGCTGACCTGGTCGGAGGTCACCGAGCTGGCCACGCAGACCGGATACACCGGCTGCCAGGGCGATGCCTGTCGTGCCGCCGCCGAGACGTTCCTCCAGGCGCTGCAACCGGGATGGGCGAGTGAGGTCCACATCGCCGCCATCGGCTCCCTCTATCTACTGCCTGCCCTGGTGGGCATCTTCTGGGGCGCGCCGTTGGTGGCTCGGGAGTTGGAGTCTGGCACGTACCGCATGGTTTTCAGCCAATCCGTCAGCCGCGGGCGTTGGCTGCTGGTCAAGCTCGCGGTCGGGGGCGGCGCCGCCGCGCTCGGTGCCGGCCTGCTCAGCCTGGTGCTGACCGAGTGGGCGCAGCCGATCGACGGGGCCTCGGCGGACCGGATGAACCCGCTGGTGTTCGCGGCCCGGGGCATCGTGCCGATTGGCTACGCGACGCTGGCCTTCGTGGTGGGTGTCGCCACCGGGCTGCTGCTGCGGCGGACCCTCGCCGCGATGGCGGTGACCCTGCTGGTGGTGGTCAGCCTCCAGATCGCCGCGCCGTTCGTGGTGCGCCCCTGGCTGGCCCAGCCGGTCACCACGGTCAGCCCCCTGGCGTTCGACGGTGACTTCGGGATCTCGATGAGCCCCGACACCGGGCGGATGACGGTCCACGTCGAGCCCGACCGCAGGGGTGACTGGGTCGTGTCGAGCACCACGATCACCTCGACCGGAGCGGAGTTCACCGGTCCGGCCGACATGACCCAGTGCGGGCCGAGGGCGCCCGGTGGGCGCGATGCGTGCCAGAGGTGGCTGGGGGAGCAGAACCTCAGCCTGAAGGTGAGCTACGTGCCCGGCTCGAAGTTCTGGGGCCTGCAATGGCGGGAGTTCGGCGTGCTGATCGCGTTGACCGTCGTGCTGTCCCTGTTCTCCTTCTGGTGGGTCCGCCGCCGACTGGTCTGACGGCAGAGCCGGTGGGGGGCAGGCCGAGCGCCTGGCCCCCACCGGTCTGGTTGTCCCAGCGGGAAGTGTCAGAAGCTGCTGACCAGCTTCACGAACGCCTCGTCGACCTTGGTGGGGTCGGTGGCGTCGTAGGCCTTGCCCGACGATGCCTTGGCGATCCGGTCCAGGGTGGCGAAGTCCGAATCCCGGTCGAAGGCGATGCAGAACACCTTCACCGGACGCCGCGGGTCCAGGGCGACCTCGGCGAGCAACCGGGCCAGGTCGTTGTCCTTGCTGTACTCGTTCTTGCCGTCGGTCAGCACGACGATCGCGTTGATCCGCTGCGGGTCGTACCGTTCGAGCAGCTCTCGGTGTGCGGCCCGGACCGTCGCGTAGAGCGCGGTATCGCCAGCGACCTGCAGGCCGGCGATCTTGCTGTTGAGCCGCTTCTGATCGAACTCGCCGAGAGGGACCTCTTGCCGATAAGGGCTCTTCGGCTGCTGCTTGGTCTCCGAGGAGAACGACCAGAGCCCCACCCGGTCTTCGCTGTTGAGCAGTGCGAGACCCTTGCCCGCCGCCGCCGCGGCGACCTCGAATCGGGAACGGGTGCCGACCTTCGCCAGCATGGACCCCGAGGTGTCCAGGGCGATCAGGATGTTGGCCTTCTTGCGGAGCGTGCGCCAACCGTCCAACATCGCGCCGACCACCTCCGGGGCCGGCGGCTCGAAGTAGTTCAGCCCGCCGCTGGGCTCGGCGCCGACGCTGGCGAGCAACTCCGCCGAGGCGCGCCGCTCATGGTCCCGGAAGCCGAGGCGGGCGAAGCTCTCCTGCTGGGCGTCCTCGGTCAGGAACTTCTGGAAGTCGGCCGCTGCCGCGCGCTGGCGCTCGTCGGCGGAGGGCAGCACCACGAAGGGGTGGTCCAGGTTGAACGTGCCCTCCTTGGGATGGACCGCGACCAGCGGGACGTTCGGCCTGCGGCCCCGCTCCTGCCCTTCCTGCCGAGGGCTCAGCGCACCCGTGTTGTAGAGGTCCACCAGCTCCTCCTGCAGGACGATGGCACTCATGTCGTCAGTGCTGCCCGCGCCGCCGGCCAGGTCCGCCTCGGCGAGGCTGCGCAGCAGGTCCACCGAGTCGTCGCTGTAGTGCGACACGTTGGCCTCGATCCGGCGGACGAACTGGGTGACCGCCGGGTCGGCCAGGTCGGACCGTGTCAGGTCGCTGGCCCGTTGCACCGCCGCGTAGTAGGTGGCGATGGTCGCCGCCAGCCCGGAGGTGGACAGGTTCGGGTTGTCCTTGCCGAAGGTGAAGCGACCCCACTCCGGCTTGCCGAAGTCCGCCCACCCGTCCCGCCCGGACAGGCCCAGGATCTCTCCCCAGCCCAACGATCCGCGCTTGCGTACCAGTTCGGCCTTGGGCTGCGGCATCGCGATCACCAGCGGGCTGTTGGCGATCGACGGGTAGCGGTCCGGAGTTTGTAGCTCCCGCCCGGCGGCTTCGTCGAGCAGCCGGAGCTGGCCGGTCCACAGGCTCGACGTCGGCAGCCAGACCTGTGGTTGCGGCAGACCGGTGTGGGTCCAGCCGGAAGCCAGCGCCTCGGTGGCCTTGCCCGAGTTCAACGCGCTGACGTGCACCTGGGCGCAGCCACCGCCCTTGATCGACCGATCGCTGCTGTTGTAGCGCTCGGCCAGGTCGACCAGCAGAGCCGCCTTCTCCGTCGAGGAGTTGACCTGGAGGATGATGGCGCAGTCGTTGCCCGCCTCGCGCTGTCGGACGAACACGAACGCCCCGGCGATGACCACCAGCCCGGCGGTGACGGCGGCGGTGTACGGCAACCACTGCCGCGTGCGCGTAGCGGGTGGGGCCATCGGGACGTCCTCCTCGGCGGGCGACTGGTGGCAGTCAACCTATCGATGCGGCGCCAGTCGGCGACCCCGACCCCGGCGCGCCGGTCACCCGCGGCCGGGCCGTCTCCCGAGGGCCGTCGCGACCAGCAGCCGAACCAGGTAGACCACGACGAAGGCGACCGCACCGACCGTGGCAGCCGGGCCAACGGCGCTCGACGCGACGTAGCCGGCGGCGGCGCCAACCGAACCGAGGAAGAGCGCTGTCGAAATGCCCCAGGCGTCAAGGGCCTCACGACGCAGCCGCCGCAACGCGCCGCCGCCTTCAGCACCAACGCCCGGTTCCGTCGCCGGCAGGTCCGCCGGCTGCGTAGGCACCGTTAGGTGCGCCGGCTGGATCGGTTGGGCCTGGGTCGGCACCGTCGGCCGGGCCGGCACCTGCGGCTGCGTCGCGCCCGGTTGCGGTGCCGTCGGCGTGAGCTGGGGGAGCGGTTGGTCGGGAGTCGGCGCGCCCGCCGTCTCGTTGCCGACCTCGAGCAGGCTCTCCCGACGTAGCGGCTCGGTGACCCTGCCGTCCTGCCGAAGCAGCCGCACCAACACCCGCTCGGCAGCCGGCCGGTCCGCCGGATCCTTGGCCAGGCACTCCCGGATCAGCTCGTCCAGAACGGGAGGCATCGCCGGCAGGTCGGGCGACTCGTTCAGCACCCGGTGCATCACGGCGAACAGCGAGTCGTTGCCGAATGGCGGCCGACCACCGGCGGCGAAGGCGATAGTGGCCGCCCAGGCGAAGACGTCGCAGGGTGGACCGATCGGGTCGTTGCGGAACCGCTCCGGCGCCATGTACGCGGTGGTCCCCATGACCCGGCTCGACGCCGTCTCCGTGTTGCCCAACGCCCGGGCGATACCGAAGTCGATCACCCGAGGACCGTCCTCGCCCAGCACCACGTTGTCCGGCTTCAGATCGCAGTGCACCACCCCGGCACTGTGGATCGCCGCGAGCGCCGTGACGGTGCCGACCGCGAGCCGGTGCAGGGCGTTACCCGTCACCGGACCACGCTCGCGGACGTGCCGGTGCAGGGTCAGGCCCTCGATGAACTCACTGACCACGTACGGCCGCTCGCCGTCCACCTCCGCGAAGAGCACCTGCGCGGTGCAGAACGGGGCGACCCGGCGGGCGGCGGCGATCTCCTTGACGAACTGCGACCGCGCCCGTGGATCACTCAGATCGACGTTCACCATCTTGACCGCGACCCGGTCACCGGCGTCGTCCTCGCCGAGATAGACGACCCCCTGCCCACCCGCGCCCAACCGCCCGACCAGGCGATACGGGCCGGCGGTGACCGGGTCGTGCGTCCACAGTTTCGCCAACCCTGGCACCGGCGGGCCGGCCAGCTCTGACATCCCGACTCCATCAGTGTCGTGCCCGGCCACCGGCGGCGCAGGACACGGCCATCGTGCCATGTCGGCCGCCGACGACCGAGAACGGCGCGATTGCCGTCGGTTATCGCAGTACATCCGAATCAGCTGCCACAGCGGCTTGATCCGGTGGTGGTTGGCGGCGGATGACCAGCAGGGCGATGTCGTCGTTAGGGTGCTCCTCCGCGCTGGTGGCCATGATGTGGTCGCACAACGCCTCGGCTGGCCCCGACTGCACGGCGTCGGCGAGGCGCTCGATGCCAGTGTCGATCAGTTCGCTGCGACGTTCGACCAGTCCGTCGGTGTAGAAGACGAGCGCCGCGCCCGGCGGTAGGTCCAGAACGGTGGTGCGGCGACTGGTGGATGGTCGGCCCACCCCGAGTGGCCGGTCCACCGTCAGGTTGACGAGCGCGGTGGGATGGCCGGGGACGGCCAGCAGCGGTGGCAGATGGCCCGCGGAGGAGAGATGCACCCTCGTCCGGTCGGGTGTGATCAGGGCGTAGACGGCGGTGGTGAGAGTGCCCGCTTCGAAGTGGTGGATCTTGCGGTCGAGGGAGGTCAGCGCCGCGGCGGGATCGTCGGAATCGAGGGCGTAGGCGCGTAGCGCGCTGCGGATGCGTCCCATGACAACGGCGGATGGCAGCCCGTGGCCGGAGACATCACCGATGACGGCGCCCAGCCAGCCCGAGGGCAACGTGAACACGTCGTACCAGTCGCCGCCGATGCCCAGGTGATGGCCGGGCACGTACCGGGCGGCCAGGTCCAGGCCGGGAATGTCGGGTAGCCGGCCAGGTAGCAGGCTGTGTTGCAGGGCCAGCGCTGCCTGCCGGTCGAGGACCTGTGCTCGGGCCTGACCTGCGAGGCTGGCACGATCGGCGACGAGCTGCAACAGCTTCACGTCTTCGGAGCCGAACCGCCGCAGGGCCAGGGAGCCGACGTGCAGCACGCCGACGAGGTTGCCGTTGGCGAGCATGGGCACACCCAGCAGGGCACGTATGCCAGTGGCGAGCAGGATCGGATTGACCACGTCGTCGGGCGTGACGTCATGGATCGTGACCGGCGCGCGTGTCGCCGCCACCCGCCCGGCGAAGCCGCGTCCGACCCGGATGCGGAATCCGCGGCGTACCTCCTCCTCCAGGCCCTTGGCCGCGGTCGCGACGAGCTCGCCAGTGTGGTCGTCGAGCAGGAGGATGGTGGCGGTATCGACCTTGAGCAGATCCCGGACCCGTTCGAGGAGCTCGTCGAGCAGGTCGGCGACGTTCAGCCCTGAGAGGGCAGCATCGGTGATCGCCTCGATACGACGCAGCCGTTCCTCGTTCGTCACCACCTCGGCATCGGCCACCCAGGCAGCCTAGACGCCGGCACGCCGCCGATGGCACGTCAGGAGCGAGATCAACAGTGTTGTGCCTTCGATGTGGGGTATCTTCCCAGGCTCCATGTCCGACAGGGAGGGGAGTTGATGGTGAACCCGCCGCTCGACCACCATGCCCCCACCGCTCGGGAGCCCCTGCTCTCGACGTCGTTCACCCTCGCCGACCTCAACCGCGTCCGACACGAGGTCGAGGCCGTCAGTCGCCGGTGCGGCCTCGACCACGACGAGATCGAGAACTGGGTCATCGCGGTCAACGAACTGATGATCAACGTGATTCGGCACGGGGGCGGCGAAGGTGACCTACGCCTGCTCCTGAACGGTCAGCTCACCTGTGAAGTCACTGACCAGGGACGGGGCTTCCACGCCCCTCGCTACGTTCCGTGCGCCGAGCGACCGCCGCTGTCCGACACCGGAGGAATGGGCCTCTGGGTGGTCGGGAACATGGCCGACTACCTCCTCGTCGACAGCGGACCCGCAGGCACCACCATCCGCATCGCGGCACGCACCCGCAGTACTCTCGGATAACTGTTGCACGGTCCAATCTGGAGCATGAGCGGGTGTACCGTCGCCGCATGACGGTGCTCCAGGAGTTTGTCGCCGCTCTCTCCAGCGGCCGGATCCAGGTTGTCGACCTCACCGCTCCGCTCTCGGACCAGACCCCGATCCTGGGCCTGCCCGAGCAGTTCGGCCAGACCTGGCCGTTTCAGCTCAGCGAGATCAGCCGGTACGACGACAGCGGTCCGGCCTGGTACTGGAACAACTTCTCCACCGGCGAACACACCGGCACCCATTTCGACGCTCCGGTGCACTGGGTCACCGGTCAACAGGGCGCCGACGTGTCGCAGGTCCCGGTGAGCCAGCTGATCGCCCCGGCAGTGGTGATCGACCACGCCTCCGACGCCGCCGCCGACCCTGACTTCCTGCTAGAGGTCGAGCACGTCAAGGCATGGGAGGCGGAACATGGCACCCTGCCCACCGGTGGCTGGCTGCTCTACCGCACCGGCTGGGACACGTACGGCGACGACCCGGAACGGTACGCCAACGCGGGGCGTACCCCGGGCATCTCCGTGGAGTGCGCCCGCTGGCTGGCCGAGGATTCACCGATCCAGGGCGTCGGGGTGGAGACGGTCGGGACCGACGCCGGCGCCGCCCACTCGTTCGACCCGCCGTTCCCGTGCCACTCGTACCTGCTCGGCCAGGACAAGTACGGCCTGACCCAGCTCCGTAACCTGGGGCAGTTGCCGGCGACCGGCGCGGTGGTGATCGCCGGGCCACTGCCGATCGTCTCCGGCTCCGGCAGCCCGTGTCGGGTCCTCGCTCTCGTCGAACGGTAGGCCGGGCCACCGATGCGGGTAGCCGAGGTGGTCGGGCGGGTCCTGTACGGACACGGCGCACGGCACGTCTTCGGGGTGGTCGGCAGTGGCAACTTCCATGTCACGAACGCGCTCGTCGCGGCCGGTGCCCGGTTCGTGGCGGCGGCCCACGAGGGCGGCGCGGCCAGCATGGCCGACGGGTACGCCCGCACCGCCGGGACGGTCGGACTGCTCTCGGTGCACCAGGGCCCAGGCGTCACCAACGCGCTGACCGGCCTCACCGAGGCCGCGAAGAGCCGTACCCCGATGGTGGTCCTGGCCCCGGAGGCGACAGCGCCGCTGTCGAACTTCTTCATCGACCTGCCGGCGCTCGCCGCCGCGGTCGGGGCTGACTTCCACCGGGTACGCGTAACGCACGCGGCCGAGGACACGGGCCGGGCGTACCGGGCCGCCGCCCGGGGCGCGACAGTGGTGCTGGGTCTCCCGTTGGAGGTGCAGCAAGCCGTGACCGAACCGTGGTCCGGCCCGGTCCCTACGGTCGCGCCGACCCCGGCCACCGCCCCGCAGGTCGAGCCGTTGCTGGCCGCGCTCCACGCCGCCCGCCGACCGGTCTTCATCGCCGGTCGGGGCGCTCGGTCGGCCCGGGAACCGCTGACCCGGCTCGCCGACGCGTGCGGCGCGCTGCTCGCGGTCTCGGCCGCCGCGAAGGGACTGTTCGCCGGCAACCCGTGGAACCTCGACGTGGCCGGTGGCTTCGCCACCCCGCTCACCGCCGAGCTGATCGGCACGGCGGACCTGGTCGTGGCGTGGGGCAGCACGCTGAACATGTGGACCACCCGGCACGGCGAACTGATCCCGCCCTCCGCCGTCGTCGTCCAGGTGGACCACGACCCGGCCGCGTTCGGGGTGAACCGTCCGGTCGACCTGACGGTGGCCGGTGAGGTGTCGACGGTCGCCGAGGCGCTGCTCGCGCGGCTGAGCGTCGGCTCCACCGGGCCCGCGGGCGCCGGAACCGGCGGGTGGCGTACGCCGGAGCTGGCACAGCGGATCCGCGACCACGGCCGGTGGCGGTCGGTTCCATACCAGGATGAGGGCGGCGGTGCCTCGGCGACGATCGACCCGAGGACGCTCTCGACCGCCCTGGACGACCTGCTGCCGGCCGACCGGACGGTGGTGGTCGACTCGGGCAACTTCATGGGCTACCCGTCGATGTGGCTCGACGTACCGGACGTGGCTGGATTCTGTTTCACCCAGGCGTTCCAGTCGGTCGGGCTCGGTCTGGCCAGTGCGCTCGGCGCGGCGGTCGCCCGGCCGGACCGGCTCACCGTCGCCGCGGTCGGCGACGGTGGCTTCGTCATGTCCGCGACCGAGCTGGTCACCGCCGTCCGGCTGGCGTTACCCCTGCTCGTGGTGATCTACGACGACGCGGCGTACGGGGCCGAGGTGCACCACTTCGGCCCGGACGGGCACCCGTTGGAGGCTGTCACCTTCCCCGAGACCGACCTGGCCGCGATCGCCAGTGGCTACGGCTGCGATGGGTTGACCGTCCGGACCGTCGACGATCTCGAACCGGTACGCCACTGGCTCGCCGGTCCCCGTACCCGGCCGTTGGTGATCGACGCCAAGGTCAGCGCCGCGCGCGGCTCCTGGTGGTTGGAGGAGGCGTTCCGTGGCCACTGAGCCACCACCGCCGTGCCCAAGGTCCCCAGCGCTCCCGGGCGTCAGCCGGGTCGGTGACAGGGCGTCATAGCTGACGTACGTTGACGCGGTGGCCACTCTCTGGACCCTGGGATGCGATGCCGACGATCCCCAGCGGATCGCTGCCTTCTGGGCGTTGGCCCTCGGCTATGTCAAGGAGCCCGGTTTCGACGAACCCGACAACGCGTCCATCGTCGACCCGGACGGCAGGGGTCCTGCCATCAGCTTCCTCAAGGTCCCCGAGGGAAAGTCCGCCAAGAACCGCATGCACATCGACATCCGGGTGGCCGGTCCAGGCTCCGGGGACCTGGCCGAGCGCGCCCGGTTGATCCGGCAGAAGGTGCCCGATCTGGTTGCCGCCGGCGCGACTGTGGTCCGCGAGGAGTGGTACGGCGATGTCCTCGGCCACGTCGTCATGCTCGACCCCGAGGGCAACGAGTTCTGCGTCGCGTGATGCATGATCACGGCCCCGGTAGCCCTGCGGCCGGCTGATCGGGCAGCTCCGGCGGGACCGTTTGCTGGGGGAGCCGGAGGGTAGTGGGAATTCATGACGACGCCTGAGCAGAGCCAGCAGGAGAGGGCCCTCGAGACCGGGGCGGTGTATCAGGACGCCGAGGGGCGCCGGACGACGGATCCCGGCTCCGGGGCCGCGCACGCCGACAGCGAGGCCGACCGCAACGCGGAACACCTGAGGCGGGGAGAGGTCGGGCCGCGCGTCCCGGAGGAGTAGCGGGCGGGGGTGTGTGGGAAACATCTGGGGGTAGCGGTAGGGGCGAGGCAAAACCCCCAAGGAGGACGAGATGACCGATCCCAGGTACGTACCAATCGGTGTGGCCGACGCCGGGCGGCTGATCGACGACGACGGCGCGGATGCCGGTCCTGTCGGGGAGATCGTCGGCGCCGACGACGCGAAGGCGGACGCCGCCCGGACCGGTGCCGAGGTGGACCTGTCGCACGCGACCCGCGACGGCGACGGCACCCCGACCGGCGCGACGGACACCGAGGCCGAGCGGTAAGCCCGCGGCCCGTGCCCGGCCCTGGTCAGCGCCGAGGCTTTCCGGCTGCCCGGTCCACCAGTGTCTGAGCCACGTCGCGGAGCTTGCGGTTGGAGTCCTGCGAGGCCTTCGCCAGGATGTTGAACGCTTCGGTGGCGCTGCACCGGCGCTCAGCCATGATGATGCCCTTCGCCTGCTCGATGACCGCGCGGCTGGCCATCGCGTCCTGCATCTGGCGGGCGAGGTTCGCGGTGCTCTCGTAGAGTTGGGCGTTGGCCAGGGCGACGGCGGCGTACGCGGCGAAGGTCTCCAGCGCGGCGACCGTGTCGTCGTCGAAGGCGTGCGGGATGCGGGCGTAGACGTTGAGCGCGCCGACGACCGCCTCCTGGATCGGCATGCCGACCGAGACGGAACTGCCGACTCCCGCCTTACGGCCGCGTTCGGCCCAGTCGGGCCAGCGATCCTCGGCGGTGAGTTCGGGCACGGAGAGGATGTCGCCGGCGGTGGCGGCGGCCAGACACGGACCGCTTCCCTGGGCGTACTGCCGCTCGTCCATGTCGAGAGCCAGTTCGTCGGTGAACGCCGCGGTGTACCCGGTCCCACCGCGAACCAGCGTGACCGACACCTCGACCGGCACGGGCAGCACCCGTTTGGCCAGCTCCGCGACTCGCTGCAGAACGTCGTCGAGGCTGGGTCTCAGCGAGCTTGATGCGGCCGAGTTCGGCGAAAGCCTCGGCGGGGTCCGTCGGCGAGTGGGTCATGGCACCGAGTCCTGATGGCCGGTACGCCCGCGGGAAGTCGAAGATCGAGGTGGCCTGGGCGCGGGGATGGCAGCCCGCGTGACGCGGACCGCTGCACGGACCCCCTACCGAGCGGAGCCGGGACCAACGCCGGTTGCTCGACGCCGATTCGTCACATCCGATACGCGGACGTGGACTACAGGCCCGCCAGGATACCCGGATTGTCAGTCGGCGACGACGAGCGGCTGGGGCGCGGCAGCCTTCATCCGGGTAGGCAGCCACTTGAGCTGGATCGCGGTTTCTCCCTCGCGGCGCCGTACGACCGCGAGCAGTTCTGTATCGCGGGCTCACTCCACGCGTCGGCGATCCGGTCCACCACGATGTCCTCCTTCCGGTGACGACGCGGGCGCCGCCCACAGCGGCATCGGCCGGCCCGACACCCGTCCGTACAGCCAGTCGACGACCGTGACCAGCACCACCGCGCCGGCCACGACGAGCAACTCGGTAGGGGTACGGAGCAGGCCCAGGCTCACGATCAGTGTCGTCGCACCCGCCGGGGCGTGCGACGCCTTCAGCAACACCAGCACCGATGCAGTCACCGCCAGTGACCCGGCCACCGCCACGATCCTCAACCCGGTCACCCCCTCCTGGAGCGCCGAGGGTTCGTCGGCAAGCCCGCAGGCCACCAGGAACAGGTATCCGGCCAGCAGGGCCACCCCGTGCCCGATGAACGTGTTGCGCGGCGAGGACTCGGGCGACGCCGGCTTCTCCACGTGCAACATCACCGCCGGACCCAGACTGGGAAACAGCCACGGCTGATGCGTGACGAGTGCGACCAGCCCGGCGAGCACCACCGCCAGCGCGCCGCCCGCGAAGGCGTGCGCGGAGCGCACCGCTCGGCCCATCACGTTCCCCCTGTCGCTCGTGCCGCTCCGCGTCTGATTGGGGACGTCCGCCCTTCAGCATGTGCCCTACCCCGGGCCGGCGGACCGAACCGGATAGGCAACACCTCTTCGAGACTCGCCACCGCTCACGAATGGTGTCAACGGCGAACGCCGTGGGTAGGGTGGTTCGCGGGTCAAGACATGCGCCCAGGTCCGCCGCCCGCGTCTCATCGCCGCGGGAGGGTCCGACTCACCGATGCACCAGATCGGGAGGCGTCATGTCGATCCTCGAACAACCCACCCGCCAGCACGCTCAACCGACTCGGCGCCTCGCTCAGCCCGCCAAGCCGATCATGACGCTCGACCTGCGCAACGACCGGCATGCGCCAATGATCACCGTTTCCGGCGAGGTCGACATGAGCACCGCTCATCTCATCAGTGAGTTGGCCGAACACGTGATCACCCGGCGACCCGCACGTTTGGCGCTCGATCTCTCCGGGGTGACCTTCTTCAGCGCTCACGGCATCAGCGCCCTGCTGCGAACCCAGCACGCGGCCGAGACCGCCGAGGTCACGTTGACCCTGCATGCCACCGCTCCGTGCGTCACCTACCTGCTGGCAGTGACCGGCACCGGGATAGACCTGGACATGCCGGCGACCAACGCGAGTCGATGATCCCGCCGGCTGGTGGATCTTTGACCGCGCACGTGTCGGTCTCCGCCATCCCGCCTTACGGCGACGCGCCGCCCGGGACAGGACCCGGGC
>NZ_JBEZGJ010000003.1:0-108283 GCF_040649965.1 Micromonospora sp. NPDC048843 | reverse complement strand
ATAATTGGCACTGGCTTTACAAGCACCCTGTTGAGTTCTCAAAGAACAACCACACACCGACCAGAAGCCCCACCACAGTGGAACCCCAACCGGGGTATTTCCCGCTCTCGCACCCGGCGCTTTCAGCGCCAGGCACTTTTACTACGTTACCCGCTCGTTTCCGCCGTGTCAAACCGATATTTCGCGGTTCGTCATTGCTTCACCCGATAATGCGGGCACCATGTCGCAACCGGCTTGCGCCGCTCTCGTCATGGATTCGGTAGGCCGGCCGTCGCAGTTTCCCGCGACCCGCCCGGTGCCCTACCGGTTCGTAACCATACCCGGTCGGTTTCGCCGCGCCAAATCCGCCTCGCGGCGTTTCTGGTGGCACCTCCCGGTTGGGGCTCCGGTAGGCGTGCCCACCCGACCCCCAGGCCGTTGACCTGCGCTCCGGCCGTTTTCGGCTTTCGCCTGTTTCGTCCGTTCCGCGCTGGCAGAGAGAAAGTTACGCGTCCGGCGGGATGATCGTCAAATCCGCCGGACGCGTCCCCCGTCACATCGTCGACAGGTGGCTATTCGCCCAGCTCAACGCCCGCGAACGAACGCTTCCCCCGGCGCAGCACCAGGTATCGCCCATGCAGCAGATCGGCCGGCGACACCTCGGCGTCCACAGCGGTCACCCGGTTGTTGTTGACGTAGGCCCCGCCTTCGGCGATCACCCGCCGAGCCTCCTTGAGGCCACTCACCAGACCGGAGTCCCGCAGCAGACCCGCCACATCCGGCAATTCGCCGGTGAGGCGTACGAGACCCGCCTCGGTCAGGGCGGCGCGCAGGGTCTCCGGCGCCAGCTCGTCCAACGATCCGCGGCCGAAGAGCGCCTGGCTGGCGGCGATCGCCTGTCGGGTCTCGTCGGCACCGTGCACCAGGGTGGTCAGCTCCTCGGCGAGCGCCCGCTGCGCCAACCGGGCAGCCGGTCGTTCGGCGGTCGCCTTCGCCAGCTCCTCCAACTCGTCACGGGTCCGGAAGCTGAAGTACCGCAGGTAGCGGTCGACCTCCTGGTCCTCGACGTTGAGCCAGAACTGGTAGAACGCGTACGGGCTGGTCATCGTGGGGTCGAGCCAAACGGCGCCCCCCTCGCTCTTGCCGAACTTCGTGCCGTCGGCCTTGGTGACGAGGGGCGTCGTGAACGCCTGCACCGGCCCCGCGCCGCGTCGGCGGACGTAGTCGACGCCGGCGGTGATGTTGCCCCACTGGTCGGAGCCACCGAACTGGAGCTGACAGCCATGCCGGCGGTGCAGTTCGAAGAAGTCGTTGCCCTGAAGCAGCTGGTAGCTGAACTCGGTGAAGCTGATGCCGGTCTCCAGCCGGGCCCGCACCACCTCCCGCGCGAGCATCTTGTTCACCGGGAAGTGTTTGCCCACGTCGCGGAGGAACTCGACGATCGACATCTCGCCGGTCCAGTCCAGGTTGTTGACCAACTGGGCCGCGTTGTCCCCGGTGTACGACACGAACGGCGCCAGCTGGTCACGGATGCGCTCGACCCAGCCGGCGATCACCTCGGGCGGGTTGAGGGTCCGCTCGGCGCTCTCCTTCGGATCACCGATCTGCCCTGTCGCCCCGCCGACCAGCAGCAACGGGCGGTGGCCGGCGAGTTGCAGCCGGCGGGCCGTGGTGACCTGCATGAGGTTGCCGACGTGCAGGCTCGGGGCGGTGGGGTCGAAGCCCACGTAATAGGTGGCGGCCGTCCCGCCGTCGAGCAGCTCGCGCAGCTCGTCGAGGCCTGTCGAGTCCTGTATCAGGCCACGCCAGAGCAGGTCGTCGGTCAGGGAGTCCCGCCCGGGCGGCGGAGGGCTGCTGTCGGTCACGGTCACCGATTCTCCCCCATCGCCGGCATCGACCCGTACCGGGTTTGGCGCAACCCGCCCCGGCTAGGCTTGCGCCCCGTTGATCGAGGAGGGCTTTGCCATGGAGATTCCGGATCTGACGGGCGGTTTCGTTGCCCTGCTCGGCCTCACGTTCGAGGAGGCCAGCGCCGATCGGGTGGTCATCAGCTGGCAGGTCCGCCCGGAGCTGCACCAGCCGTTCGGCATCCAGCATGGCGGGGTGTACTGCTCGGTCGTGGAGACCGCGGCCAGCGTGGGCGGCTCCCTTTGGCTGGCCGACCGGGGCACTGTGGTCGGGGTGTCGAACCAGACCGACTTCCTGCGGGCCGTCCGGGACGGCGAGCTGAGGGCGGTCGGCACTCCCGTGCACCGGGGCCGCAGCCAGCAGCTGTGGCAGGTGGAGATCACCGACGCCGACGAGCGGCTGGTGGCCCGTGGTCAGGTCCGGCTACAGAACCTCTCGCCCGCCTGAGCGACGGCACTCGTCGGACGGGTCAGCTACGCGCCTCGTCCAGCACCGGCTCCGCGGCCTGGTCGGTGTCGGCGTCGCCGTCGGCTTCGTCGGGTACGCGGCTGACCCGTACCTCGGTGATCGCCCGGTGGTCGATGCCGGCCACCACCAGCACCCAACCGTCCAGCGTGACGTCCTCTCCGGCGACGGTGGGGATGTGCCCGAGCCGGGCCAGCACCAGCCCGGCGACTGTGGTGTAGTCACCAGCTGGGCGCGACGGCAGCTCCACGCCGATGTCCGGGAGGTCGTGCACCGGGAAGGTGCCGGGCAGCAGCAGAGCGCCGTCGGGGTCGCGGCGTACCGA
Source organism: Micromonospora sp. NPDC048843 (assembly GCF_040649965.1). Lineage (NCBI taxonomy): Bacteria > Bacillati > Actinomycetota > Actinomycetes > Micromonosporales > Micromonosporaceae > Micromonospora > Micromonospora sp. NPDC048843. The sequence continues at coordinate 105,606 of NZ_JBEZGJ010000003.1, read as the reverse complement.
GCGCACATCCCGGTCGGTCTCGTCGTAGATCTCGCCGACGATCTCCTCCAGGATGTCCTCCAGCGTCACGATGCCGTCGACGGCGCCGCGCTCGTCCACGACGAGCGCGATGTGCTGACGCTCGGCCTTGAACTGGCGCAGCGCTTCCACCACCGGTAGCGAGTCGGGCAGCAGCATGGGCGGTCGGGCGATCTCGTCGACCGGGCGGTCGTCGGGCACGCCGACCAGGTCACGCAGGTGGATCACTCCGGCCGTGTCGTCCAGGCCGCCGTGGCGCACGACCGGAGCCCGGGAGTGCCCGGTGGCGGCCAGCACGAGTCGCGCGGCCTCCGCTGTGGTCCCGCTGTCGAGCGTGAAGACCTGCAACCGGGGTACGAGGACAGCCCGCAACCGACGGTCGGCGATCTCCACGGCACCCGCGATGATGGTGCGCTGCTCCTTGGTGAAGCCGTGGTTGCCGGCGACGATGTCGCGCAGCTCGTCCGGGCCGATCTCCTCCGGCTCGTGTTTGGGGTTGAGCCCGACCAGGCGGACCACCACGTCGCTGGTGGCGCCGAGCGCCCAGACGGCCGGCCGGGTGATGCTGGCGAGCAGGTCGAGCGGGCGGGCCACCAGCAGCGCCCAGCGCTCGGCGGACTGCATGGCGATCCGCTTGGGCGCCAGCTCGCCGAAGACCAGGGTGACGAAGGTCAGCGCGAGGGTGACCGCCACGATCGCCACCGTCTCGGCGGCACCGCCGAACACCCCGAGCAGCGGCACCAGGGGTTTTGCCAGCGAGACCGCAGCGGCGGCGGAGGCCAGAAAACCAGCGAGGGTGATGCCGATCTGGATGGTGGCCAGGAAGCGGTTCGGGTCCTTGGCGAGCCGGGCCAGCACCCGCCCGGCCCGGCTGGTGCGCTCCAGCCGCTGGATCTGGCTGTCTCGCAGCGACACCAAAGCCATCTCGCTGCCCGCGAAGAGCGCGTTGATCACGACCAGGACTCCGACCAGGGCCAGTTGGCTCCCGTAGCTCTGCACGCCCGGTTCGCTCCCTCGTGGTGGTGGCACCGGCCGCTACGCGCGGCACCCGCCGGTCGGCGAGCCCGCCCGGCGTAGGCGTGTCTTTGCCCCGTCCGGCGCCGGACGAATCCTGCCTGGGCGAGGCTACGCCGAATCGGGCGACGGTGACGCTAGGCCGAATCGGGCGACGTGACGCAACGCCGGCTGGAGCGACGGTGAGTCAGGCCGACCGGGGCGCCGGTGAACCCGGCAGGTCGAGGACGTACGAGTCGCCGTCCCGGCGGAAGCCGAGCCGGTGGTAGTAGGGGGCCACCATCCGGGGCGGGCTGACCACCCGGTGGAAGCCCCTTTCGGTGAACAGGTGGCTGCGCCGGTAGACGAACTCGCCCGGGGTGAAGTCGCGGAACTTCGGGGTCACGTAGTCCAGGTCGATCTGGGCGACGCCTGGCGCCTCGGCGTGCGACAGGACCACGCCGACCACCTCGTCGGCCGTGACCACGAGGAACGCCGAGCGCCCCGACGCGGCCGGGTCCCAGTGGAAGCCGGGGTTGAACCGGGCGATGTCGGCGGAGTGCACCCGCAGCGTGTGCGCGAGGAACTGGTCCCCGACGCCGACCTCCACCACCTGGTAGGTCTTCTCGTCGTGCCGGGTGGCGAGCATTCCGCGCAGGTACCAGATGTTGATCACCGCGAGCACGACGTTGAGCCCGACGCCGGGCCAGACCTCGATGGCGGCGTTGTAGCCGATCAGCACGAAGCAGCCGACGAGGTTGAGCGCCCGCAACCGCAGGATGCGCGACTGCAGCAGCGACCAGACCAGCACCGCGGAGCCGGCCCAGCCGACGAGATCCAACCAGTTCACGCCGCGAGACTAGTGCCCGCCCAGGTCAGGGCCGTCGGCGGGCAGCTCCAGCAGCCACTCCTCCATGTCTTCGCCGCGGCCGTTGGCGTACCCCGAGTCTTCGCCGACCACCACGAACCCGCACTTGCGGAGCACCGCGAGGGAAGCGGCGTTGTCCTTGGCGGCGCGGGCGTGCACCGGCCTGGGCAGCTCGCGCAGCAGGGCGGCCAGGGCCGCCGTGGCGTGGCCCCGACCCCAGCGCGCCCTGTCGATCCAGTAGCTGACCTCGGTCTGCCCCTCGGCCGGCCAGGCGCTCACGTAGCCGACCACCTCGCCGTCGACCTCGGCGGTGCGGACCAGGTTCGCCGGGTTGGTGAGCACCCGGGCCCAGTGTGCGGCGAACTCCCGACGGTCGGACGGGTCCTTGGGGCCGAAGGCGGCCATCCGGTTGGCCTCCGGGTCCTGCTGGTGCAGGAAGAACTCGACGAGGTCGTCCTCACGGACCGGGCGCAGCAGCAGATCGGAGGTCATCGGCCGAGGGTACGCAACGGGGGCGCTGAGTCAGCCGGCGACGGCGACGACCGCCAGCACGGCGGCGCCCACTGAACTCGCCACCGACAGCAGTCGACGCCACGGCACCCGCGCGTCGACCACCGGCAGGGCGCGCCACCGGGTCGCCGCCAGGGCCACCCCCGCCGCCGACAGGCCGGCGCCGAGCGGCCACAGCCAGGCCGGCACCATCGACCAGTCCCCCATCCGGTGCCCCAGCCCGAGATAGGCGAACGCCCAGACCGCCGCCGCCAGCAGCGTCACCTGGTCCAGTTGGCGACGGCGGGCGGCGCCGAGCAGGGAGAGGCCGCCGAGGAAGGTGAGGACGACCGCGAGGCCGGCGCCGATCCACGGCAGCACCATCGACGTCGCCGAGTCGGCCTCCTTCGGCGGCACCCCGAGCAGCCGCAGCCCGATCGGCTCGACGCCCTTGTCGGTGTTGCCGAGCACCACCACCGCCCGGCCGGTCGCCCGTTCGAGGCCGACGTAGGACCGGAACCCGCCGGTAGCGCCGTTGTGCCAGACCACCTCGCGATCGCCGTGCCGGGTGGTGAACCAGCCGTACCCGACGTGGGTGTCGTCGTCCTCGCGGAAGCGGGCGGTGGCGGCGTCGGCACCCGGTGCGGTGCCGGCGAGGGTCGCGGCGAGCAGCAGGCCGAGGTCCTCGGCCGTCGACCAGGGGCCGGCGCCGGCCGGCGCGTAACCGGCTCCCGCCCACGGGTCGAGCGGTCGGCCGCCGGCCCGGCTGCCCTGGGCGCGATCGGCCGGCAGGTCGTCGTCGCGGGTGGCGACGACGGTGGCCGTCATGCCGAGCGGCCGTAGCAGCCGGTCGTGCAGCAGCTCGGGGTACGCGACGCCGGCCTTCGCGGCGAGCGCGTGGCCGAGCACCGACGGCCCGAGGTTGGAGTAGTGGACCTCGCCGCGCTCGTCGTCGTCGGTGCTGACCCGGTCGGTGGCGCTGCGGATGGCGTCGACGCCCTGCCCGGCGTAGGGGTTTCCGCCGGAGACGTTGGACCAGAGGATGCGTGCCCACCCCAGCGGGGAGCCGGGGGCGAGCCGGGGCAGGCCGGCGCGGTGGCTGGCGAGTTCGGCGAGTGTGACGTCGTGGGTGGGGCCGGTGACCTCGGGCCAGGTGGCGCCGAGCCGGTCGTCGGGGCCGACGACACCGGCGGCGACCTGGTCGGCGAGGAGCATGCCGGTGAGCGCCTTGGTGACCGAGCCGATCTCGAACGGGGTGCCCGGTTCCACGGATCTACCGGCGAGGTCCCGGTCACCCAGTCCGGCGGTGCGGATCCGGCCGTTCTCGACCAGGGCGACGGCGAGCCCGCGGAGCCCCGACGGGTCGGGCGTGGCCGAGCGTGCGGCAGCGGCCAGGTCGCGATCGCCGGTGGTCTGCCCGCCGAGTCGGGGCACCCGGGGCATCAACGCGACCCCGGCCAGGCCGGCGATCAGCGCGACGACGAGGACGGTGACTGTCGTCCGACGCATTGTGGTTCCTCCGTGGGGTCGTCGGATGGGCATCAGAGCCGCGTCTGGTCAGCGGCCGGCGGCGGTGAGGATGGCGAGCAGCGGCACCACGCGTTCGGCGGGGACCTCGTACCGGCCTCGGCCGGCGCTGCGCAGCCAACCGGCGGCGGTGATCTGGCGCAGGTGGTGGTGCAGTTGGCCGGTGGTGCCCAACTCCTCGATCTCGGCCAGCTCGCCGGTGCTCTGCCGGCCGCCGAGGATCTCCCGCAGCAGCCGCAGCCGCACCGGGTGAGCCAACGCGGAGAGGGTGCTGGGCAGCTCCTCCCAGTCGGCGGCGAGCAGGTCGTCGACGGTGCGGCCGTACTGCCAGTCGTAGTGCTGGCCGGCGACGCGGACGGTGCCGGTGTAGAGCACCGCGCCCGACCCGTCGGCTGGAAGGCGCTGCTTGAGGCCGTCGAGCGCCCAGAAGGTGCCCTCGGGCGCGGGTGGTGGTGGCGCGGCGGCGAGCCGTTCGCTCAGCGCGGCAACCTGTGCCTCCAGCGCGGCGAGTCGATCTTCCACGGTGTCCATACGACGATACTACGCACATACGTAGTTACGTGGAAGTGCGAACCGACAGGCCGCCGAGACCGGCGCGTCCGGCCCTTCCGGCGCGCGGGGCGGTCGACAATGACCTGACCGACCCAGGGAGCGCAGATGAACCGACCTGTCGTGGTGGGCGTGGACGGATCGCCGTCCAGCCTTGTCGCCGCCGAACACGCGGCGCGGGCCGCCGTGCTCCGCTCCCGGCCGCTGCTCCTGGTGCACGGCTACCTGCATACGTCCGGCTACGGCGTGCCGCTCAACCCGTACGACCTCGGGGTGCCGGCGCCCTCCGAGGAGGCGCAGCAGATGTTGGAGCGCACGGCGGCCGAGCTGACGGGCCGGTGGCCCGGCCTCGACGTCGAGGTGCGTCAGGTCCTCGGCGGCCCGGGGGCCACCATGATCGAGGAGTCCCGCCGGGCGGAGCTGGTCGTGGTGGGCAGCCGTGGCCTGGGCGGGTTCACCGGGCTGCTGCTCGGCTCGGTCGGCGCGCAGGTGGCCGCGCACGCGCACTGCCCGGTGCTGGTGGTCCGCCCGGACGAGCAGCCGATCCCGGTGGACGGCCCGGTGCTGGTGGGCGTGGACGGGTCCGAGTCGTCCCGGCTCGCCGTGGGCCTGGGCGCCGACGAGGCGGCGCTGCGGGACGTGCCGCTGGTGCTGGTGCACGTCGGTCCTCCGGACGGGGACCGGACGGTGCCGGAGGAGATCGAGGAGACGCAGGCCGCGTACCAGGCGGAGGCGGTGCGACTCCTGGCCGACGCCTCCGCCGTGGTGCGCGCCGACCACCCCGACCTGGTGGTGCGGGAACATCCGGTCCGGGCAGCCGGCGCGGCCCAGGGGCTCATCGAGGCCAGCGGCACTGCGTCGCTGCTGGTCGTGGGCACCCGGGGCCGGGCCGGGTTCGCCGGTCTGCTGCTCGGATCGGTCGGTCAGGCGGCGATCCAGCACGCGCACTGCCCGGTGCTGGTCGCTCACCCGGTCAGCTGACCGGCGCGCCGCCGTCGCCTCGGCCGAGCATCTGCAGGAAGTCGGTGGTGAGGGCGAACGGGTCGGCCGGCCCGGTGGCCGGTGGTCGGCGCTCGATCTGGTCGGTCAACTCCCCCGCGGCACGCCGGATCCGAGCGCGCAACGCGCCATCGGCGGTGCCGTCGGACCAGTCCTCCGGGGCGGCGAAGACCGCTGTCGGGACGACCACCGACCGAAGGTAGGCGAACATCGGGCGGACGGCGTGCTCCAGTGCCAACGAGTGCCGGGCGGTGCCGCCGGTCGCGCCGATCAGCACCGGCCGGTCGACCAGCGACTCGGAATCCAGCACGTCGAAGAAGGACTTGAACAGCCCGTTGTACGAGGCGCTGAAGATCGGGGTGACGGCGATGAGCCCGTCCGCCCCGGTCACCGTGTCGATGACCTCGCGCAGCGCCGCCGGCGCGAACCCGGTGAGCATGTTGTTCACCACGTCGTGGGCGTACTCGCGCAGGTCGACGACGTGCAGCTCCACTTCGGAGCCGCGCCGGACCAACTCGTCGCGGGTGGCCGCGACGAGCTGGTCGGCGAGCAGCCGGGTCGACGAGGGCTGGCTCAGCCCCGCCGAGACGACGGCCAGGGTGCGGCGGGTCATCGGGTCGCCCCCTCCGGCGCCTTGCCCGTGACGTCGTCGACGGCGTGCACGGTGCTGTCCTTGGCACCGCCCGCGGCGGCGACCAGCGAGGCGTGCGTCGGCGCCGCCGGCACGTGCGCCGGACGCAGCGCGGCGAACTCCTTGCGCAGCACCGGCACGACCTCCTCGCCGAGCAGGTCGAGCTGCTCCAGCACGGTCTTCAACGGCAGCCCGGCGTGGTCCATCAGGAACAGCTGCCGCTGGTAGTCACCGACGTACTCACGGAAACCGAGCGTGCGGTCGATGACCTGCTGCGGGCTGCCCACGGTCAGCGGGGTCTCCCGGGTGAACTCCTCCAGCGACGGCCCGTGCCCGTAGACCGGGGCGTTGTCGAAGTAGGGCCGGAACTCCCGGACCGCGTCCTGCGAGTTGCGCCGCATGAACACCTGCCCGCCGAGGCCGACGATGGCCTGGTCGGCGGAGCCGTGGCCGTAGTGCGCGTACCGCTGGCGGTAGAGCGCGACCATCCGCTGGGTGTGCTCCTTGGGCCAGAAGATGTGGTTGGCGAAGAAGCCGTCGCCGTAGTACGCGGCCTGCTCGGCGATCTCCGGGCTGCGGATCGAGCCGTGCCAGACGAACGGGGGCACGCCGTCGAGCGGGCGCGGCGTCGAGGTGAACGACTGCAACGGGGTGCGGTACTTGCCCTTCCAGTCGACCACGTCCTCGCGCCACAGCCGGTGCAGCAGGTCGTAGTTCTCGATGGCCAGGGGGATGCCGGCGCGGATGTCCTTGCCGAACCACGGGTAGACCGGGCCGGTGTTGCCGCGGCCCATCATCAGGTCCACCCGGCCGTCGGACAGGTGCTGGAGCATCGCGTAGTCCTCGGCGATCTTCACCGGGTCGTTTGTGGTGATCAGCGTGGTGGCGGTGGACAGCAGCAGGCGCTCGGTGCGCGCCGCGATGTAGCCGAGCATGGTGGTCGGTGACGACGGCACGAAGGGCGGGTTGTGGTGCTCGCCGGTGGCGAAGACGTCCAGACCGACCTCCTCGGCCTTCAACGCGATCGCGACCATCGCCTTGATCCGCTCATGCTCGGTCGGCTCCCGACCGGTGGTCGGATCGACAGTGACGTCACCGACGGTGAAGATTCCGAACTGCATGACCAGCTCCTCGCGTGTCAACCGGGTGCCGTCGTGGTACCCGGACGCAGCTCTCAACTTATTTGACGACGCAACTATTCCGACGGCGGGACGCCCCACAGTGGCGCCGATCACGCATATAACCGGACACCGGGTCGGGAATCCCCCCTCTGTCGGCCCGGTCAGCCGCCCGCCACCGAGGGGAGCACCTGCACCTCCGCGCCGTCCTTGACCGGCGTGGCCAGACCGCCGGCGTGGCGGCAGTCTTCCCCGTCGACGAAGACGTTGACGTAACGGCGCAGCTCGCCGCGCTCGTCACGGATGCGCCGGGCCAGCCGGGGGTGCGCGACGGCCATCTCGTCGAGGACCGCCCGTAGCGTCCCGGTGGCGGTGACGCTCAGCCGACTCGCGCCGCCGGCCTCGCCACGCAGCGGGCCGGGCAGCAACACGGTGACCACGCTCAGACCTCCGCTGCGCGAACACAGAGCACGTCGGGCAGGTGCGCCGCGACAGTCGACCAGGAGTCGCCCTCGTCGCGGCTGGCGAAGACCGAGCCGGAGCGGGTGCCGAAGTAGACCCCACCGGGGGTGGCGCCGTCGGCGCACATCGCGTCGCGCAACACCGCCGGATAGAACGGGCCCTCAGGCAGCCCGACCGACAGCGGCTCCCACTTGCCGCCGGCGTCGGCGGAGCGGAACACCCGGCAGCGGTGGTCGGTCGGGAACCGCTCGCCGTCGGCCACCAACGGGAACGTCCACACCACGCCGCCGCGCCCCGGGTGGGCCACCATCGGGAAGCCGAAGTCGCTGGGCAGCCCCTCGGCGATCGAGGTCCAGGTGCGGCCGTCGTCGTCGGAGCGGTAGACGCCGTGATGGTTCTGCGCGTACAGCCGCTCGGGGTTGCCGGCGTCCCGGGCGACCTTGTGCACGCACTGGCCGAACTCCGGCCACTCGTCGGGCATGAAGTAGGCGCGGATGCCGGTGTTGCCCGGTGCCCAGCTCGCCCCGGCGTCCTCCGAGCGGTAGACCCCACCGGTGGACATGGCGACCAGCAGCCGAGCCGGGTCACGCGGGTGGGGCAGCACGGTGTGCACGGCCTGACCACCGAAACCGGCCTCCCACTGCGGGCGGTGCGGGTGGTCCCAGAGGGAACGGACCAGCTCGAAGCTGCGGCCACCGTCGGTGGACTTGAACAGTGCCGAGGGCTCGGTGCCGGCCCAGATGACGTCCGGCTCGTCAGGGCCGGCAGGCATCAGCTGCCAGACCCGCCCGAGGGAGACGCCGGTGTCGGCCGGAAACGCGACAGGCGCCTCGTCGGGCTCGTCCCAGGAAGCGCCGAGGTCGTCGCTGGTGGCGACGCTGGGGCCGAAGTGTGAGCTGGTCATGCCGGCGAGCAGCCGTGGGGTGGAACGACGGGTGTCGACAGCGACCGCGTAGACACCGGTCATCGGGAAGTGCGGACCGGTGATCTCCCAACTGCGCCGGTCGTCGGTGCTGGTGGCGAGGAACAACCCCTTGGCCGTGCCGATCGCGAGCAGTGTTGCCATGACGTCCTCCGAACCGTCGGTGAGCAGGTCCGGTGATTATGGCCACACCCCCCGACAGAGTCCGCCGACCACACGCCGGACGGCGCGCTCAGCGCAGGCGCGGCACGTGCCGGCGGTAGGCGCTGACCGTGGGGTCGGCGTCCAGCCAGAACCGCCAGGGCAGATCGTGGGCGCCGGTCACGCCGACCCGGGGACCCGCCACCACCGTCTCCGGCGGCACCGGCCGGGCCGGAGGGCGCAGGCGGACCGGGCCGTCGCCGAGCAGGTACGCCCCGTACGCCTCGCGGTCGATGCCGAGCGCGGAACAGAGCCGTGCGGGCCCGCGGGCCAGGTCCACGTCCCGCCGGATGGCCGGCCGGCGCTCCCGTGCCGTGGTCAGCCCGTCGACCACCTCGCCGGCGCGCAGCAGCACGGCGGAGGCCTCTCCCTCGGCCCCGGTGACCACGTTCATGCACCAGTGCATGCCGTAGGTGAAGTAGACGTAGGCGTACCCGGCGGGGCCGAACATCACGGCGTTGCGCGGGGTGCGGCCCCGGTGGGCGTGCGAGGCGGGATCGCCGCCACTTCCCGCGTACGCCTCGACCTCGGTGATCCGGACGGTGACCCCGCCGGCGTACAGCCGGCAGCCCAGCAGCCCGCGCGCCGCCGGCAGCAGTGCACCGGCGAGCAGGTCCGCCAGCACCGCCAGGTCGGCGTCGGTGCCGCGATCACCGGACGACAGGGCCATGTCTCCGACGGTACCCATCCCGGTTCCCCGGCATCCGGCCGGGCGCACCGACCACCAAGCGCCGGACCGAACAAGACTCCCGTCGCACATCGGACAGCCGGCCGAACAGTGAAACCGGACCGTCGGCTCGGGAGTGTTCCCGATGTCGTCGCAGGGAGCGACGACATCACGGGAGGAAGTCACCATGACCGTACGAAGCATCCGACGACCACTGATCGCCACCGGCCTGGTCGCGGCAGCCGCGACACTGGCCTTCACCCCGTCGGCCAGCGCGAGCGTCCCGCTGCGGGCCGCGGCGCAGGCCGACAACGCGGCGCTGCCCACGATCGCGGTCGGCGCAACGGGCAAGATCGAGGCGAACGGCGCGGCGGCGATCGTGCCGGTCACCGTCACCTGCTCGAAGGCCCTCGAGTTCGACGTCACGGTCAAGGTCGCGCAGGCGGTCGGCCAGACGATGCGCGCGGGCACGACGGTTCGGAGGGTCACCTGCGCGGAGGGCACCCAGCAGGTGCGGATCGCGGTGGTTCCGGTCGAGCGTCCGTTCGCAGCGGGCGTCGCGTTCGGTGTGGTGACCGCGAGCCCCTGTGACCCGTACTGCACGCCCATCTTCGACGAGCGCAAGTTCAACCTGGCGCTCTGAGAGATCGCCTGGCGGCACGGCATCGCCCGTGCCGCCAGGCTTAAACAATCTGTTGACAATCAGACGTTCATACGGTGTGCTCGGGGTATGACGACCGAGGACATCTTCACCGCGCCGGACCCGGGCCGGGCCCGCGCCCACCGCACCCACGAGGCGTTACAGCGGATCAGCGAGCGGCACGCCGGCACCGACACGCGGCGGGGCCGGTGGGCCCACCCGTACGTGCTCGACCCGTGGGAGGCGGTAGCCCTGGTCACCGCGCTGGCCGCCGGCGGGGCCGAGCACGAACCCGCGGAGGAGCCGATCGACGCCGCCGACCTGACCGCCGCGCTGACCCTGCTGCCCCACGTCCGCGCCGAGTTGGACGCCCTCGAGGCCGGCCTGCTGACGCTGGCCCGCGACCGGGGGCTGACCTGGCAGGCGATCGCGTACGGGCTGGGGTTGGGCAGCGCGCAGGCGGCCCGGCAGCGCTACGAGCGGGTTGCCGCCCGCTCGGCCGAGCAGACCCCCTGACGACAAGCGCTCGCCCGTGTGCGAGCGCGAGCGGGCCGGGCGGATCGGCACGCCGCGCTTGCGACGGCGTCCGGGCGGGCACACTGTGCGCACGACGAGGAGGCACCCATGGAGCGCGCGGAGATGCTGGCGTACTGCCTGGCCAAGCCGGGAGCGTGGCTGGACCAGCCGTGGGAGGGCGACGAGGTGGTGAAGGTGGGCGGCCGGATCTTCGCGTTCCTCGGCAGCGACAGCGGCAAGCCGACGGTCGGCATCAAGTGCGGGGCGACCCGGGAGGTGGCCGACGAGTGGCTGCACCGCCACCCCGGCGACGCCAGCGTGATGCCCTACATCGGCCGGTCCGGGTGGAACACGCTGCGCCTGGACGGCGGGATCGACGACGAGGAGCTGACCGAGGCGGTCGACTCGTCGTACGACATGGTGGTGGCCAAGCTCCCCAAGCGGGAGCGCCCGACGGCCTGAACCGCCGCGGCGCCGGCGGCCAGCGCCGACGCCACGGCACAGCTCAGCGGGGAACGACCCGCTCGGAAGCCCACTCCCGCCAGCTGGCCAGCCGGTCCGCCGCATCGGCGAGCTGGTCGGCGACCGGGCCGGGGCCGGTGGAACCGGGCGTCGTCCGGGCGGCGAGAGCCGAACGGACCGAGAGCACGTCGCGCACCGACGGGTCGAGGTGCCCGCTGATCGCGGCCAGGTCCTCGTCGGAGACGTCGTTGAGCTCGCACTCCCGAGCCGCGCAGAGCGCCACCAGCTGGCCGGTGATCTCGTGCGCGTCGCGGAACGGCACGTTGCGTCGGACCAGCCAGTCGGCGACCTCGGTGGCGAGGGAGAAGCCGACCGGGGCGGCGGCGACGAGGCGGTCCACCCGCACCGTCATCGTGGAGATCATTCCCGCCAGGGCCGGAAGCAGCAGTTCCAGGGTGTCGACCGCGTCGAAGGCCGGCTCCTTGTCCTCCTGCATGTCCCGGTCGTAGGTCATCGGCAGGCCCTTGAGCATGGTGAGCACTGTCATCAGACCACCGACCAGACGCCCGGACTTGCCCCGGGCCAGCTCGGCGATGTCCGCGTTCTTCTTCTGCGGCATGATCGACGAGCCGGTGGCGAAGGAGTCGTCCAGCTCCACCCAGCCGAACTCGTGCGAGGTCCAGAGCACCACCTCCTCGCCGAGCCGGGACAGGTGCACCCCGATCAGGGCGGTGGTGAAGAGGAACTCGGCGACGAAGTCCCGGTCGGCGACGGCGTCCATGGAGTTGGCGAACGACGTACGGAAGCCCAGCTCCTTGGCCACCGCCACCGGGTCAAGTGGGAGCCCGGAACCGGCCAGTGCGCCCGCGCCGAGCGGGCTGATCGCCGCCCGGTGGTCCCAGTCGCGCAGCCGCTCAAGGTCGCGCAACAGCGGCTGCACGTGGGCGAGCAGCCAGTGCCCGAAGGTGACCGGCTGGGCGTGCTGGAGGTGGGTCATACCCGGCGCGGCGGTGTCGATGTGCCGCTCGGCCTGCTCGACCAGCGCCTCCGCCAACTCGACCAGGCGGCTGGCCACGCCCCGGGCGTGGTCGCGCAGGTAGAGCCGCAGGTCGGTGGCGACCTGGTCGTTGCGGGACCGGCCGGCGCGCAGCTTGCCACCGAGGCTGCCGAGACGCTCCAGCAGGCCGCGCTCCAGCGCGGTGTGCACGTCCTCGTCGTCGATGGTGGGGCGGAACGTTCCGGAGGCGCACGCGGCCTCCAGGTCGTCCAGCGCGGCCAGCATCCGGCCCAGTTCCTCCGGATCGAGCAGGCCGGCGCCGGCCAGGACCCGGGCGTGCGCCCGGGAACCGGCGATGTCGTACGGGGCCAGGCGCCAGTCGAACTGCACGCTCACCGACAGTCGGGCGAGCGCCTCGGCGGGGCCGCCCGCGAACCGGCCACCCCAGAGGCTCGTCCGGTTGGTGGCGGCGCTGTTCTCGGTCAGGCTCTTGTCGTCCACGTCGCCCATCATTGCGTTGGTTGCCTCTCGCTCGCGACTGCGGGGCCCGCTCGTCGCGCCTGCTCGGTCTTCGCGCTCACACGTGTCACTGTCCGTCACCGCCCAACCGGCCCGCCGGAGTACGCGAGCACGATCCGCTCGGTCATGACGTGGTGTTCCCTTCAGCGGTGTCGTCCCGGCGGGCCCAGCCGGCGAGCTTGTCTCCGAGCGCGGCCCCGCCGACGGCCTCACGGGCCACGACGAGGATGGTGTCGTCCCCGGCGATGGTGCCGACGATCTCGGGCAGGCCCGCCCTGTCCAACGCGCTGGCCAGGTACTGGGCTGCGCCCGGCGGTGTCCGCAGCACGGCGATGTTGCCGCTGGAGTCGACCCCGTTGAGCAGCTCGCGCAGCAGCCGTACCAGCCGGGCCGGCGCGGCCTCGGCGTCGCGCAACGGTCGCTGCCCGTCCTCGGGGATCAGGTAGACGGCCGGACCGTCGCCGCCGCGCACCTTGACCGCGCCCAGCTCCTCCAGGTCCCGCGAGAGGGTGGCCTGGGTGACGCCGACCCCGTCGGCGGCGAGCAGGTCGGCCAGCTCGGTCTGCGACCGGATCGACCGGTCGCGGATCAGCTCCACGATCCGGGCGTGCCGGGCCGCGCGAGTGAGCGGCGCGGTCATCGCGGCCCTCCGGTGGCGGCATCGCCGGTCGCGGGGCCTCCCGTCGCGGTTCCCAGCAGGAACGTCAGCAGCGCCTTCTGCACGTGCAGCCGGTTCTCCGCCTGGTCGAAGACCGCGCTCTGCGCGCCGTCGAGCACCTCGTCGGTGATCTCCTCACCACGGTGTGCGGGCAGGCAGTGCAGCACTATCGCGTCCGGTGCGGCCTGACCGAGCAGTTCCTTGTTGACCTGGTACGGCAGGAACGGGGTGATCCGGTCCAACCCGTCGGACTCCTGCCCCATCGACGTCCAGGTGTCGGTGGCCAACACGTCGGCGTCGCGTACCGCCTGGGCCGGGTCGGTCAGCACCCGCACCGACCCGCCGGTCTCCGCGGCGATCTGGGCGGCCCGTTCCACAACGGCCGCGTCCGGCGCGAACCCGGCCGGGCCGGCGATCCGCACGTGCATCCCGGCGGTCGCCCCGGCCAGCAGGTACGACTGCGCCATGTTGTTCGCGCCGTCCCCCACGTACGCCAGGGTCCGTCCGGCCGTGCCACCGCACCGCTCCCGGATGGTGAGCAGGTCGGCCAGCAGCTGGCACGGGTGAAAACCGTCGGTGAGCGCGTTGACCACCGGCACCGTCGCGCCCGCCGCCACCTCGGCGATCCGCTCGTCACCGTGGGTCCGCAGCACGATCGCCGCGACGTAGCGGGACAGCACCCGCCCCGCGTCGGCGAGCGACTCTCCGCGACCGAAGTGGGTGACCTGCGTGTCCACGACGAGGGGGTGCCCGCCCAGCTCGGCGATGCCGGCGTCGAACGAGATCCTGGTCCGCAGGCTCTGCTTGTCGAAGAGCACCGCCACCGAGCGGGGGCCGACCAGCGGCCGGTGGCCGAACCGGTCCGCCTTCATCCGCGCCGCCAGGTCGAGGACCGCTGACTGTTCGGCCGGCGAGAGGTCGTCGTCGCGCAGGAAGTGCCGGGTCATCGAGTCGTTCCCGTCGTGGTGGTCACTGTGGCTGGCGTGGTCTGCGCACCGGCGGCGGCCGGGGCGGTCACGTCCAGTGCGGCGGGCAGCGCCGCCAGGAAGGTGTCCGCCTGGGCGGCGGTGAGGATCAGCGGCGGGGCCAGCCGGATCACACCCGGCTGCACCGGATTGACCAGGAATCCGGCTTCCCGCAGGGCCTCGGCCAGCACCGACGACACCGGCGCGGTGAGCGCCACGCCGAGCAGCAGACCGGCGCCGCGTACCTCACCGATCAGCGGGTGGCCCAGCGCCTCGATGCCGCGACGCAGCCGCTCACCGACCCGCTTGACGTTGTCGAGCAGGCCCTCGTTGGCGATGGTCGCCACCACGGCGAGCGCCGCCGCGCAACTGACCGGGTTGCCGCCGAACGTGGTGCCGTGCGAGCCGGGGGTGAGCAGGTCCGCGGCGGGGCCGAAGGCCAGCGTCGCGCCGATGGGCAGCCCGCCACCCAACCCCTTGGCCAGGGTGACCACGTCCGGCTCCACACCCTCGGCCTGGTGCGCGAACCAGTGCCCGGTGCGCCCGATGCCGGTCTGCACCTCGTCGAGGACCAGCAGCGCGCCGTGCCGGGCGGTGATCCGCCGGGCCGCGGCGAGGTAGCCGGCCGGCGGAACGAGGACGCCGTTCTCACCCTGGATCGGTTCCAGGATCACCATGGCGGTGGCCTCGGAGACAGCCGCGTCGAGGGCGGCGACATCGCCGTAGTCGACGTGGGTCACCTCGCCGGGCAGCGGTCGGAACGGGTCGGCCTTGGCCGGTTGGCCGGTGAGCGCGAGGGCACCCATGGTGCGGCCGTGGAAGCCACCCCTGGTGGCCACCACCTGGGTGCGGCCGGTGCGCCGGGAGAGCTTGAACGCCGCCTCGTTCGCCTCCGCGCCCGAGTTGGCGAAGAACACCCGGCCCGGTCGGCCGGCGAGCGCCAACAGCAGCTCGGCGAGGGCGACCGGCGGCTCGGCCACATAGAGATTGGAGACGTGCCCAAGGGTCGCGACCTGCTTCGACACCGCCGCCACCACCGCCGGGTGGGCGTGACCGAGGGCGTTGACAGCGATGCCACCCACCAGGTCCAGGTATTCCCGGCCGGCGTCGTCGACCACGACGGCACCGTGACCGGAGACCAACGCCATCGGCGGCGTGCCGTAGTTGTCCATCATGGACTGCTTCCACCGCTGCGCCAACGTGCTCATGTCGCGTCCGTCCCGTCTCCCGGCACTACCATCGTTCCGAACCCTTCCGAGGTGAACACCTCAAGCAACGTGGAGTGCGCCACCCGGCCGTCGACGACGTGCGCGGCTGGCACTCCACCACGCACCGCTCGCAGGCAGGCCTCCATCTTCGGCACCATCCCCGACTCCAGGCTGGGCAGCAGCTTGGCCAGGTCGTCCGCGGCGATCTCGGAGACCAGGCTGGTGGTGTCCGGCCAGTCCGCGTACAGGCCGGCCACGTCGGTGAGCACGACCAGCTTGCGGGCCCGCAACGCGATGGCCAGCGCCGCGGCGGCGGTGTCCGCGTTGAGGTTGTGCAGCACACCCTCCACGTCCGGTGCCACAGTGGAGATCACCGGAATCCGACCGGCCTCGATCAGGTCGGTCACCGCTGACACGTCGACCGACTCGACGTCGCCGACCTGGCCCACGTCGACCGGCACCCCGTCCACGTACGCCGGACGCCGCACCGCTGTGAACAGCCGGGCGTCCTCGCCGGAGAGGCCGACGGCGTACGGACCGTGCGAGTTGATCAGACCCACCAGCTCCCGGCCCACCTGACCGACCAGCACCATCCGGACCACGTCCATCGCCTCGGCGGTGGTCACCCGCAGACCGCCCCGGAACTCGCTGGCGATGCCGAGGCGACCCAGCATGGCGGAGATCTGCGGACCACCACCGTGCACCACCACGGGCTTCAGGCCGGCGTAACGCAGGAAGACCATGTCGGCGGCGAACGCCCGCTGCAACTCCGGATCGGTCATCGCGTTGCCGCCGTACTTGACCACGACGGTCGAGCCGGTGAAGCGTGCCAACCAGGGCAGCGCCTCGATCAACGTCTCCGCCTTGACCTGGGCGCGAGCCAAATCGCTGCTGAGACTCACAGTGCCGGCCTTTCGTTAGCGACTGCGGGACTCCGCTGCGCTGCGTTCCTCGCGCTCACGTCGCCGGCCTTTCGTTCGCGACTGCGGGACTCCGCTGCGCTGCGTTCCTCGCGCTCACGTCGAGTACGCCGAGTTCTCGTGCACGTACGCGTGGGACAGGTCGTTGGTCCAGATCGTGGCGGCCGACGTACCCGCGTGCAGGTCGATCCGGATGGTCACGTCCCGCCCGGTCAGGTCGACCTTCGAGCGGTCCTCGGCGGCGGCGCCGCCCCGGCACACCCATACCCCGTTGACCGCCACGTCCACCTCGTCCGGCTCGAACGCGGCGGCGGTGGTGCCGACGGCGGCGAGGATCCGACCCCAGTTCGGGTCGTTGCCGAACAAAGCCGTCTTGACCAGGTTGTTGCGGGCCACCGTACGGCCGACCTCGACCGCCTCGTCCTCGTCCGCCGCGCCGACCACGTCGATGGCGATCTGCTTGGTGGCGCCCTCGGCGTCGGCCACCAACTGCTGGGCCAGGTCGTGACAGGCCGCGGTGACGGCGGCGGCCAGCTCGGCCGGCGTCGGCTCGATGCCGCTCGCGCCGCTGGCCAGCAGCAGCACCGTGTCGTTGGTGGACATGCAGCCGTCGGAGTCGACCCGGTCGAAGGTGACCCTGGTGGCCGCGCGCAACGCCTCGTCCAGCGTCGCCGGCCCGGCCACCGCGTCGGTTGTCAACACGCAGAGCATGGTGGCCATCCCGGGCGCGAGCATCCCCGCGCCCTTGGCCATGCCGCCGACAGTCCAGCCGCTCCCCCGGGCCACAGTGGTCTTCGGCCGGGTGTCCGTGGTCATGATCGCCTCGGCGGCGGCCGGGCCACCGTCGCGGGACAGCCCACGGATCGCCGATCGGACGCCCGGCAGCAGCTTCGGCATCGGCAACCGCTCACCGATCAGGCCGGTCGAGCAGACCGCGACCTCACCGGCACCGAGGATCAACCGTGGGCTGACCGAGGTCAACACGGCGGCGGTGTGCTCGGCGGTGGCGTGCGTGTCCTGGAAACCGGCCGGGCCGGTGCAGGCGTTGGCGCCACCGGAGTTGAGCACCACGGCGCGGACCACACCGCCCTGCACGACCTGCTGGCTCCAGAGCACCGGCGCGGCCTTGACCCGGTTGGTGGTGAAGACACCGGCCACGCCGGCGTCCGGACCGTCGTTGACCACCAGGGCGACGTCCGCGCCGCCGCTGGCCTTGAGGCCGGCGGCCACACCGGCCGCCCGGAACCCCCGAGGGGTGGTGACGCTCAAGGGGTGACTCCCCAGATCGACAGGCCCGTCGTCTCCGGCAGCCCGAGCATCAGGTTGGCGTTCTGGACGGCCTGACCGGCCGCGCCCTTGCCCAGGTTGTCCAACGCGCTCAGCACGATCAGACGACCCGAGTCGACGTCGACGGTGGCCTGGAGGTGACACGAGTTGGAGCCCAGGGTGGCGGCGGTGTGCGGCCAACGGCCCTCCGGCAGCACGTGCACGAACGGCGCGTCCGCGTACGCCCGCGCCAGCACCTCCTGCGGGTCGACTCCGCGCGCCGGCACCGCGGTGACGGTGGCCAGGATGCCGCGCGGCATCGGCGCCAGGACCGGGGTGAGCGACAGGCCGGTCGCGCCCGTGGCCTGCTTGATCTCCGGTACGTGCTGGTGGGTGCCCACCCGGTACGGCGACAGGTCGCCCATCACCTCGCTGGCCAACAGGTGCGGCTTGGTCGCCCGGCCGGCGCCGGAGGTGCCGGAGGCGGCGACCACCACCACGTCGGCGGGGTTGGCCGCGCCGTCGGCGATCAGCGGCGCGAGCGCCAGGGTGATCGCTGCGGCGTAGCAGCCGGTGTTCGCCACCCGGGTGGAGCCGGCGATCAGCTCCCGCTGACCGGGCAGCTCGGGCAGGCCGTAGGTCCACTGCCCGGCGTGCGTGCCGCCGTAGTACTGCGCCCAGGCGTACGGGTCGGCCAGCCGGTGGTCGGCACCAAGGTCGACGATTCGCACCTCGGCCGGAAGCTGGGCCGCGAGAGCCGCCGACTGGCCGTGCGGCAGGGCCAGGAAGACCAGGTCCGCATCGGCAAGGGTCGCCGGATCGGTCTCGCCGAGCACCAGGTCGAGCCCGGTGAGCTGCGGGTGCACCACGTCGACGCGATGCCCGGCCTGGCTGTGCGCGGTGGCGGCGACCAGGTCGAACTCCGGGTGCCCGGCGATGAGGCGCAGCAGCTCGCCCCCGGCGTACCCGCTCGCTCCGGCGACCGCGACTCGGATCCCCATACTCACCTCCGCATGACTATGCAGCGAAGATTAACAAGGACGACTCACGAGTGCAAGTTCATGCAGCGTAGTGCATGGTAATGAGTAGATCGACTGCATGGCAATGTGCTCCCAGCCCAGCGATCATGCTTCTGGCTCCCCGGGCCGCGGAGAGCCGGTCTCAGTCATTCGGTAGGAGCGGGTGTGTCGGGCCGGCCAGCCAAGGAATCGATCGAACATGTCACTGGCGCACCCGGTAGTGGTCGGGTTGAGCTTGTGTAGGTCGTCGATGGCGTCGTGGAGCAGACTGGCCAGGTAGAGGAACAGGCTGACCGGGTTGCCGTCGTACTCGGTGACGAGAGCGAGCTTCGCCCGCCCACAGGGCCAGGGTTGGCCGCAGGCACGGCAGAGCCAAATTGGGCGCAGCGCGATGTGCTCTCGGGGCCGGTCTCGCTCCTGGGCGCTCACTTCTTTCCCCACTCAGTCGGTCGGGTTTGAAATGGCAGCGGAACGGGCGGGAGCCCACGTAGGCGCCACACCTTGCACAGCGGCTTCTGCTCTCACCCGTTCCGGCCATGCGTCTACACAAGTCCCGGCGGTCGCCGGTGCCCAGCGCGGCAAGGGCGCAGAACTGGCGCATCCCCATTGCGTCATACGGCTTGAGCTGGATGAATGGACCATGACGGATGGCGGCCAAGGGAGGCGGGCGGCACGTGGCGGACAGGCGTCGGCACCGGCTTGCACAGCGCCGCAAGACAATCGGGCTGAGCCAGGAACGCCTCGCCGAAGCCCTCGGCGTCGACCGCTCCACCATCGTGCGGTGGGAACGGGCGGAGACAGACCCGCAGCCCTGGCACCGGCCGCGTCTCGCTGCGGCCCTCAAGCTGTCGATCGAGGAACTGGCCGACCTCCTGGCCGACGTCGGCCAGGCACCGTCACCGCCCGACGAGCGTCTCGGCTACGTGCTGCGCAACCCCGGCCGCGTCGACCTGGTCGCTGTGGCGTACCTGAGGGAACGCGTACGGCGCCTCGACGAGCGCTACGACCAGACGCCCTCGACGCTCCTGCTCGCCGAGGCCGGGCAACTACACGGTCAGGCGATCTTCCTTCGCCAGCACGCCAGCAACGGGCCGGTCCAGCGCGAGCTGGCGGCAGCAGTCGCGGAGTCCGCGACGCTGATGGGTCAACTCGTCTGGGACGCCTCGCAACGGCGCGACCACGTCGCCAGCGCCGCCTATTTCGATCAAGCGATCAGCGCATCCCAGGAAACGCGAGACCCAGTCGCCGAGGCCAACGCGTTGCTCCGCAAGAGCTACCTCGCCCTCTACGGCACCAAGCAACCCAACGCCGGCCTGGTCCTGACGACCCGCGCCGCCGCCATCAGCCACAGCGACAGTCACGTCATCGCCGGCCTCGCCCAACTGCATCGAGCTGAGGCACACGCGATGCTCGGTCAGGCCGGGGACTGCTCCAACGCTCTCGGTACCGCTGAAGCTCACTTCGCCGCCGTCGACGCCCGAGATCCAGCCACCGACATCTTCTGTCCCAGCCACTACACGAGGCTCGCGGGCTCCTGCTGGCTCTCGCTCAACAAGCCAGACCAAGCAGTGCCGGCGTTAGAAGACGCCCGACAACTGATTGCCGCACGCCGCAAATCCACCGCCGTCATCCTCGGCAATCTCGCCCTCGCCAGCATCCTGCAACGCGACGTCGACGCCGCAACGTCCTACCTGCATCAGGCCATCGACGTCATCGAGCGGACACGTGCCGGCGGCGGACTCAACCTCGCCTTCGCCGCCGCCCGACAGCTACGCCCCTGGCGCAACGAGCCCGCGGTCCAGGACGTGAACGACCGACTCCTCACACTCATGAGCCCATAGGAGCACCCACGTGACCGACATCGACCGCGCCAAACACGCCGTTCGGCAACACGTATGGGACCTCCTCGAACGTCAAGGTGCCGTCCCACTCGGCGTGCACGGTCACATCCCAAACTTCGTTGGCAAGGAAGAAGCCGCAGCCCACCTCGCGGAGCTGGACATATGGAAGAACGCCCGAGTTATCAAATGCAACCCCGACCGGGCACAGCTTCCCGTCCGGGTACGAGCCCTGCAGGAAGGCAAGCTGCTCTACATGGCGGTCCCGAAACTCGCCACCCCCAAGCCCTTCTATCTACTCGACCCCGCCGACCTCACCGCACCAATCGAGATAGCAGCTACGAGTAGCAGTGCGCCGCAGGTCGCTCCCACCGTGGGACCCGACGAGATGCGCCCGGTGGACCTCATCGTCTGCGGCAGCGTCGCCGTCAGCCGCCAAAGCGGCGTGCGAGTCGGCAAAGGAGCCGGCTACTCCGACCTGGAGATCGCCCTCCTCACTGATGCCGGCCTCGTCACCACCGAGACCGCCATCGCCACCACGATCCACCAGACTCAGCTAATCGAGGATGATCTGCCCGACGCGGAGCATGACTTCAGCGTCGACTTCGTGATCACGCCGAATGAGGTAGTGGCTTGCAGGCCCGACCGGGGACGGCCGTCCGGCATCATCAGATCAAACCTTCGGCAAGATCAGCTCGACAGCATTCCGGTACTGCGCGCCTAGCCACTTGCGCCATAGGACATCAGAAGGCCGCCGTCACCGTGGTGTTTGCTGGCGTGGTCGGGTCACCATCGCCGCCGGAGCGGAGAGGTCCCGGTGAGAACAATTCCGGCGCCGCCCCTGGATGAGCGACGCGAACGACGTGCTCGCGCTACCACCTCTGCCCGTCGAGGACCGGCCCGCTCCGACGAGGTCGACGTCCTGCACTGGAAGACCCGTGAGCTCGTCGAGTGGGCGCACGGACGCCCCTTCGTCGCGGTCGACGATGGCATCCCCCACCCCGGCCGGCAATGGGTATCGACTCATCACCGCGGCCCTGCTACATCGGGTCGACCCAGGCGTCCGCCCACCCAGGGTGTGCCGGAATCCGACAGCTGGAGCACCTTTACGTCAGAGTGACACTAACTCTAGGGTCGATCCATGTCCGACGATCGCTGGGTCGCCCCGAGGGTTCTTCTCGCGGTGGACCTCGTCATCCTCACGCTGCGCGGAGCCGTCCTTCAGGTCCTGCTGATCGAGCGCGGCGTCGAACCTGACCGCGGGGCGCTCGCGCTGCCCGGCGGCTTCCTCGGCCACAATGAGGAAGAGCTGCTCGCCGCCGCCCACCGCGAACTCGCCGAGGAAACCGGCTTCGCTGCCGACCGGCCGCACCTCGAACAACTTGGCGTCTACGGGACACCTGGACGCGACCCGAGGGGCCGGGTGATCTCGGTCGCCTACCTGGCGATCGCGCCGGCGCTGCCGGAGCCCGTCGCCGGCACCGACGCCTCTTCCGCCTATTGGAGGCCCGTGGACGAATCCCTCGCTGGCGACGTCCGGCTCGCCTTCGACCACCGGCGGATCCTCGCTGACGGGGTCGAGCGGGCCCGGGAGAAGCTCGAACGCACCGCACTCGCCACCGCTTTCTGCGGACCGACGTTCACGATCGCCGACCTCCGCACCGTCTATGAGGCGGTATGGGGCGCACCCCTCGATCCCCGCAACTTCTACCGCAAGGTTCGCAGCGTGGACGGCTTCATCGTCCCGGTGGAGGCGACCCGACGGACGGACGGCGGCCGGCCGGCCCAGCTGTTCCGGCCGGGCCCTCGCACCACACTGCATCCCCCCATGGTCAGGCCTTCTGGACCGGACCCGGCGGACAAGGAGACGGCATGAGCACCAAAGATCGGCTCGTCGTGATCCTCACGGCGCTCAATCTGGAGTACGAGGCGGTTTGCGAGCGGTTGTCCGACCTCACGGTGCACCGGCACGCTGCCGGGACCCGTTTCGAGGTCGGCCGGCTCGGCCGCGGAGGCTGCCGCGTCGCGCTGGCCTTGGTGGGCAAGGGCAACCATCCGGCCGCCGTCCTCGCGGAGCGCGCGATGGCCGAGTTCTCCCCGGCCGCCGTGCTCTTCGTGGGCGTCGCCGGAGGTCTGTGGCCGAACATCCGGCTCGGCGACGTGGTTGTGGCGAGCAAGGTCTACGCCTACCACGGCGGCACGAGCGAAAACGACGGGCTTAAGGCCCGGCCCAAGGCCTGGGAGATCCCGCACGAGGCCGACCAGATCGCCCACCACGTAGCACGCTCCGGGCGGTGGCGCGACGGGCTCACCGCCGAGCCACATCCCGCTACCGTCCACTTCGGTGCCATCGCGGCCGGTGAGGTAGTGCAGGACTCAGCGGTCTCGGAGCAGGCGCGGTGGATTCGCCAGCACTACAACGACGCGTTGGCGATCGAGATGGAGGCGGCGGGCGTCGCCCAGGCCGGGCACCTCAACCGCGCCCTGCCGGTTGTGGTGGTGCGGGGCATCAGTGACCACGCCGACGGCACCAAGACGAGCACCGACGGACACAACTGGCAGCCCCGGGCGGCACGGCACGCCGCCGCGTTCGCCGTTGCGCTGGCCCAGGAACTGGTGAAGAACCCCCCAACCCCCGCAACCAGTGACACCGACAGCGACAGGAGTGCGCCTGTGCGAATGACGAACCGGAACGTGGCCACCGGCAATGCTCGGGTGGGCATCCAGGCCGGGCAGATTCAGGGCGGCGTCGTCATCGGCGCCGGCGCCGGTGCCGATCGGCCGGCCGACCTGGCGGCGAGCCTCGGCGAACTGCGGCGTGACCTGAAGCAGGCACACCGGGACGGCGGCCTCGACAACGACACCTACGAGGCCGCCGAAGCGGAGCTGGACACCGCCGCCGACTGCGTCCGGGAGGGGGTGGCCGGCAGCAGGAGCAGGCTGCTACTCGCACTGCGGCGGCTGCGGGGCCTCGTCGGCGAGGTGGCCGAGTTGGCCGCACACCTCGCAGGCATCATCGCCGCGGTGAAGGCGCTCCAGTGACGACCGAAGCGGCGACGAACGTCGCGGACGGAGACGCGTACGTTGGCGTGCAGGCCGGTACCGTGCATGGCGGCATCAACTACTACACCCTGCCCCCCAATCCGACCCCGGAGCAGCAGTTCGAGGCTGGGGTGAAGTACCTCGACGCCCGGGTACGCGACGAGGCGGTGCGGCTGCTCGAACGCGCCGCCGCCGGTGGCCTCCAGACCACCGAAGTGCAGTTCTACAGGTTGATCGCCCTACTCAGCGGACGCACCCTGCGCCAACTCGGGGACGCTGAGCTGGACCGCCTCACGGCCATCTGCGGCAGCTTGCTGCCGCTCGATGCCAACGAACCGTGGGCCGCCGGCGTGGAGGCTGTCCTTCGGCTGCTGACCCCGGTCAGCCCGGCCGAAGCAGAATTCGTCATCAAGGAGATCGACGCGCTGGGTGATCGACAGCGGGAGAGCGTCTACGGCCACCTCGAGGCACTGCTCGACGGCACGATCCAGGACGAGATGTGGCAACGGTCCGTTGCTCTGGCGGTTTCACGGCGCACCAGCGACGACCGGGTCGACCGGGTATGGAAGTTTTTCCAACCTGTGCCCGCACAGCCCCGTACCCGGGAGGTGGCTCCCGCCGCCGTGACCGTGCGCAACTGGCTCCAGTTCGGTATCGCCGCGGCCATCGCCGCGCTCTCCGTCGTCTCCCTGGTCGCGCTGGCCATGGCGACGGGACGACTCGGTCCCATCGCCGGCGCACTCGTCGGCGTCGGCGGGCTCGCCGCCTACGGTGTCGGGGGCGCCGATCGCCACTACCGCTCGGCGCGCATGCACGCCAAGGAGGCACAGCTGCGCCCGCCCACCCAACGCCGTCCCGAAGCGCCGACGGGCGGATTCGCGAGCAGGGTGGACCGCATGTTCAATCACTACTTCGCCCTATATGTACCGCGGGGCACCGATCGCGGGTACTGGCTCGACCAGACCGCGGGCATACGGAGGCAGCTGCGTGACGAGCTGGTGGAGATCTACCGGGAACAGCGCATCGGAGCCGACCGCGTCGCCTGGTTGATCCGGCACCTCGTCGGGGACGTCCGAACCCGGTGGGAGCGCGACACTCTCACGGCCCACCGGCAGGAGCTGCGTCTCACCGTCCGCACACACACCCTCCATCTCGGCGGCCTGGTACTGCTCACCTGTGGCGGCATTCTGGCCATGGCGGGCAGTATCACGCTTGATCCCCTACACGCCGTCGTGTGGCTCCTGCTGGCGGTGGCCTCGGCGGTGCCGGCCAAACGTGCCGGGTTCCGCATCATCGCCGAACGGCGCCGCGTGGCCGACGATGACGCGGAACGGCTGCTCCGGGACCAAGCCCAATGGGCGGCGTACCGCAAGTGGCAGGCGAAGCTGGCCGACAGCCCCTCCGACGCCGAGATGGCGGCCTGGCTAGAACACGACCGCAAGGTCCTGGTCGACCAGGCCATGAGGCAATTCCAACTGCATCCCAGCCAGGTCATCGCGCACGCATTCATCGAGGCACCCGGCCGCGCCTGCAAGCGGGCCCGCTATCCCCGTGGCCCCTGGCGATACTCCCGGTATCAACTCCTGCTCTTCCTGCTCACTCAGGATGGTGTGCGGCAGGTCGACATCGAACTGGACTTCGAGCTGGCCACGAGCCGGATCACGCAGCGCCTCAACTACCGCTTCGACGCCGTCGCCGCCGTGCGAATCGAAGGGGTCGCCGGACAGCAGCAGACCTTTAAGCTGACGCTCTTCAACGGCGACCCGGTTTCGGTGCAGGTGAGCGTGCCAGAGGGCGAGACCGACCCACATGAGGACGACCCGACAAAGATCACCGAGCTGTCACAGGACGCGTCCGGACTCAGCCACACCCTGCACGTCCTGGAGGGGATCGCGGCTGAAGGTAAGCAGTGGGTGAGGCACCGCCGCCGCCGCGCCGATGAGAAACTTGCCAGCCTCGCAAGCGCCATTCGGGACGTGAACGACTGACGACGACTCGTTTCCGGGAATTGCGGCGGACGCTGCCGCCCGCCAACACCAGCCACGATCACGTCGTGATCGGCTCCCTCAGCCGCCCTGGCGTGCACTCGCTAGCATCCATCGGCGAATACTGGTCGAACCAGTCCTCGCTGGTGCCGGAACTCGACGCCAGCACCCGGGGAACACGAAAAGGCCCCGACCCAGTGTGAACCACCAGGTCAGGGCCTTTCTCGTTCATGCGCCGCCAGGGACACGAACCCGAATCCGCGAATTAAGAAATCGCTCGCCGGGGCCGCGTCGACTCCGTCAGGCGCCGCGCAGGGTGGCGCCGAGGCGTTCCGCCGCGACGGCGACCGCCGCGTCCCGTGCCGCGACCGCCTCCTCGACGGTGAGCGTCCGGTCCGGCGCCCGGAAGGTGAGCTTGTACGCCAGCGACCGGCGGCCGGCGCCGAGCTGCGCGCCGGAGTACACGTCGAACAGCCGCACGTCCTCCAGCAGCTCACCGGCACCCGCCTCCAGTGCCCGGCGCACCTGCTCCGCCGGCACCGAGTCGTCCACCACGAGGGCCACGTCGATCAGTGCCGGCGGGAAGCCGGAGACCGTCGGCGCCGGCGTCACCGGGGTCGGCGGCAGCGTGTCGAGGTTCAGCTCCATCGCGCTGGTGCGGCGGGGCAGCTCCAACGCCGCGACCACCACCGGGTGCAGCTCGCCGGCGTGTCCGACGACCGAGCCGTCGACCCGCAGCTCGGCGCAGCGACCCGGGTGCCACGGGGCGTACTCGGCGGCACGCACCTCGACCCGCTCGTCGGGGATCCCGGCGGCGGCCAGCACGTCACGGGCCGCCTCGATCGCGTCCGCCCATCCGGCCGGGCGACCGGCACCCCACCAACCGGCCGGGTCCAGGTCGCCGGAGAGCACCACCGCGACGTGCACCGGCTGCGCCGGTACCACCGCGTCGGCGGCCGCGAACTCGGCGTCGGTGGGACGCCGGTCCACCCCCATCGCCGGCGGGCTGCCGGCGCCGACGCGCGGGTGGAAGACCGCACCGATCTCGTAGAGGGCGAGGTCGCGGTGACCCCGGCCGAGGTTGCGCTTGAGGATGCCGAGCAGCGGGCCGAGCAGCGTGGTACGCAGCAGCGGCTCCTCATCGGACAGCGGGTTGGCCAGCCGCACCGCGGGCCGACGCGGATCGTCGGCCGGCAGGCCGAGCTGGTCGGCAAGCTCCGGCGACACGAACGGGTGCGCGAGCACCTCCACGTACCCCCGCTCGGCCAGCGACCAGGCGACGGCCCGGCGGCGACGCTGCCGCGGCGTCAGACCACTACCCGGAGGCGCGGTGGGAAGTACCGACGGCACCCTGTCGTACCCGTCGAGGCGGACCACCTCCTCGACCAGGTCGGCCGGGTCGGTCAGGTCGGGACGCCAGGTCGGCGGGGTCACGCTCAGAACCGTCCCGACGCCGCTGGCCACGCCGACAGCGCCCGGGTCCTCGGACAACCGGTCCGCGCCCTGCGCGACAGTGCAGCCGACCCGCTCCAGCAGGGCGACCACCCGCGCCGGCGGGTACTCGACGCCGACCCGCCGGGTCGGCAGGTCCGCCGGAAGGCTGATCGGGGTACGCGGCCGGACGTGGTCGATGTCCAGGATCTCCGCACTCGGCGTGCCCCCACCGTGCTCGGTGAGCAGCCGCACGGCACGCTCCAGCGCGACCAGCGCCACGGCCGGGTCGACGCCCCGCTCCCAGCGCTTCGCGGCCTCGCTGAACAGCTTGTGCCGGCGGGCGGTGCGCCCGACCATCGCCGGGTCCCAGTGCGCCGCCTCGAAGAGCACCGTCGTGGTGTCGGCGACGACCTCGCTGGTCTCGCCGCCCATCACCGCCGCCAGGGAGATCGGACCGGTGTCGTCGCAGATCACCATGTCGTCGGCGGTGAGCACCCGGTTGACCCCGTCGAGGGTGGTCAGCTTCTCCCCCGCCTCGGCGCGACGGACCACCAGCGGCCCGACGATCCGGTCGGCGTCGAAGGCGTGCATCGGCTGGCCCAGCTCCAACATCACGTAGTTGGTGATGTCGACGGGCAGCGAGATGCTGCGGATGCCGGCGGTGACGAGCCGCTGCTGCATCCAGGACGGTGTGGGCGCGCTCGGGTCGACCCCGCGGACCAGGCGGGCCGTGAACCGGTCGCAGCCGACAGTGTCGCGGACCTCCACCGGGTACGCCGGCGTCTCGGTGCCGCCCGGGGCCGGCGTCAGGGCCGGGTCGCGCAGCGGCACGTCGAACGCGTGCGACAACTCCCGGGCCAGGCCGCGCAGGCTCAGCGCGTACCCCCGGTCCGGGGTGATCTCCAGATCGAGGACGACGTCGTCGAGGCCGACCACCGGGCGCGCGTCGTCACCCGGCTTGGCCGTCACGTCCGGCCCCAGCACGATGATCCCGGAGTGGTCGTCACCCAGGCCCAGCTCCTTGGCCGAGCAGATCATGCCCGCCGAGTTGTGCCCGTACGTCTTGCGAGCGCCGATGGCGAAGCCGCCGGGCAGCACGCCGCCGGGCAGGATCACCACCACCCGGTCACCCTGGGCGAAGTTACGGGCACCGCAGACGATCTCCTGCGGCTCGCCGGTGCCGTTGGCGGCACCCACGTCGACCCGGCAGAACCGGATCGGCTTCTTGAAGCCGGTGAGCTCCTCGATCTCGCGGACCTCACCGACGACCAGTTGGCCGGTGACGGTCTCGGTCAGGTCCACAGCGGACTCGACCTCGATGCCGAGGTCGACCAGGGCCTGCTCCAGGTCACCGGTGGGCAGGTCGGCGGGGAGGTCGACGTACTCCCGCAGCCAACTGACAGAAACTCGCATGACTTCAGACCACCGTTCCCGTGTCTCGTACCCGCATCGCCTACGCCCCGGTCCCGAGCGCGCGGCTGAACCGCACGTCGCCCTCGAAGAGATGGCGGATGTCGCTGACCCCGTGCCGGACCATCAGGGTCCGGTCGATGCCCATGCCGAAGGCGAATCCGGAGTAGACCTCCGGGTCGACGCCGCAGGCGCGCAGCACCCGGGGGTTGACCATGCCGCAGCCACCCCACTCGACCCACTGCGGGCCGTCCCGGTGCTCCGGGAACCACACGTCGAACTCCGCCGACGGCTCGGTGAACGGGAAGTAGTGCGGCCGCCACCGGGTCTTCGCCTCCGGGCCGAACATCGCCCGGGCGAAGTGGTCGAGCGTGCCCCGCAGGTGGGCCATCGTGATGCCCTTGTCGACCACCAGGCCCTCAGCCTGGTGGAACACCGGGCTGTGGGTGGCGTCGATCTCGTCGGTGCGGTAGACGCGGCCCGGCACGATCACGTAGATCGGCGGCTTGCGGCTGAGCATCGTGCGGGTCTGCACCGTCGAGGTGTGCGTACGCAGCACCAGGCCGGAGCCCTCCGGTGCGATGTGGAAGGTGTCCATCAACCCGCGAGCCGGGTGGTCGGCGGGGATGTTCAACGCGTCGAAGTTGACCCACTCCAGGTCGACCTCGGGCCCCTCGGCCACCTCGTAGCCCATCCCGACGAAGAGGTCGCTGATCGACTCCATCAGGATGCTCAACGGGTGCCGGGCGCCGCGCGGACGCCGGTCGTAGGGCAGGGTGACGTCCACCCGCTCCTCGACCAGCACCCGCTCGGCCTGCTCGCGCTCCACCACCTCGGAGCGCTCGGCGTACGCGGACTCGATCGCCCGCCGGGCCTCGTTGACCCGCTTGCCGGCGTCGGACTTCGCGGCCGGCGGCAGCGCGCCGATCTCCCGGCGAGCGAGGGAGACCGGTGACCGGTCACCCAGGTGCACCGAGCGCAGCGCGGTCAGCGCGTCCGGGTCGGCGGCGGCCTCGAACGCCTTGGTGGCGTCCGCGACGGCCTCGGCCAGGGCGGCGGGGTCGAGTAGGGCGACCTGCTTCGGGTCGTACGGATCGTTGCGGTAGCTCATGGCGTACGGGCACTCCCTCACGGCGGCGCCAGCCCTCACCGGGGCGGCTAGGCGAGTCTACGGACGCGCGGCTGTGCCGCAGCCCGCCGGTAGGAGTTGCGCAGGGAGCAGGTCAGGCCCGCCGCCCGCCGACACCGGCGGGCTGGCTAAACGAACGCCGTGTCGCGTTCATGGACGGACGCTCTCCCCTGCTGTCAGTCGCGCCGGAGGCAATCACCCTCAGCGCTGCGCTCTCGCTGAAGCGTACAGGCAGACCGCTGCGGCGGCAGCCAGGTTGAGGCTCTCCGCGCGCCCGTACAGCGGCACCCGCACAGTGGTGTCGGCCGCCGCGGTCAACTCCTCGGACAGCCCGTGCGCCTCCGAGCCGAACAACCAGGCGGTGGGTCCGACGAGCCGACCGTAGTCGGTCAGATCGTCCAGGTCGTTGTCGCCGTACCCGGTGGTGGCGAAGATCGACAGCCCGGCGGCGCGCAGCGCGTCGACCACCGCGACCGGGTCGCTGGCGCGCACCACGTCGACGTGGAAGAGGCTGCCGGCCGAGGCCCGCACACACTTACCGTTGTACGGGTCGACGGCGTCTCCGGCGAAGATCACGGCACCCGCGCCGGCCGCGTCGGCGGTGCGCAGCACGGTGCCGGCGTTGCCCGGATCACGGATCTCGGCGAGCACCGCCACCAGCCGGGGCGCACCCGCGAGGGCCTGCTCCAGTGAGACGTCCAAATGCCGGCAGACGGCGACCAACCCCTGTGGGGCGACGGTCTCGGTCAGCGCCGCGAGGGCATCGTCGGTCACCTCGGAGACCGGCACGTCGGCGCGGGCCGCCGTGGCGGCCAACTCCGGGTACCTGTCGAGCGCGGTGGTCGTACCGAACAACTCGGTGACCACCTCCGGCCGCGCGAGGGCCTCGCGGACCGCCTGTGGGCCCTCGGCCAGGAAACGGCCGGTGGCGTCGCGGTCCCGGCGGCGTTGCAGGCGGCGGGCGGCGACAACCCTTGGGGTACGCGGGGTGAAAGCCATGATGTGCGCTCCTCTGGCACGATTGAGGCGCCCCCCGGACGGCGGTGCCGACACGGGAGACGCCTCGCTCTGGTGCGTGGGGATCAGGCGGCCTGAGCCGCCGCGCCGCCGGTGCCCTCGGCCGTGACCGCGGCCCGGGCCAGCTCGACGATCGCCGCGAAAGAGGCGGCGTCGTTGACAGCCATGTCGGCCAGGATCTTGCGGTCGACCTCGATGCCGGCCAGACGCAGGCCCTGGATCAGACGGTTGTAGGTCATCCCGTTGGCCCGGGCGCCCGCGTTGATCCGCTGAATCCACAGCTGCCGGAAGTCGCCCTTGCGGTCGCGACGGTCCCGGTAGGCGTACTGCATCGAGTGCAGCACCTGCTCCTTGGCCTTGCGGTACAGGCGGGAGCGCTGACCGCGGTAACCACTCGCGGACTCCAGCAGGGTACGACGCTTCTTCTGGGCGTTTACAGCCCGCTTGACGCGTGCCATCTCAACTCCTAATTACGTAAAGGTGGCGCGCGTCAGCGGCCGAGCAGCTTCTTGATGCGCTTGACGTCGGCCTTGGCCAGCACGACCGTGCCGGTCAGCCGGCGGGTCTGGGTGGAGGGCTTCTTCTCCAGGTTGTGGCGGAGGCCGGCCTGCTGGGCAACGATCTTGCCCTTGCCGGTCACCTTGACCCGCTTACCCATACCCGTGTGGCTCTTCATCTTCGGCATGTGGAACGTCTTCTCCCCTGTTACTCGCCGCTGGTGTCGGCGGCGAGGCCGGTGTCACCGGCTGCTGCGGTCTCGCTGACCGCCGCGGTCTCATCGGCTTCCGGAGCGGCGGACTCGTCCCCTGCCCGGTCCCGAGGTCCGCCGCGAGACGCCGTAGCGGCGACCGCGGAGGCCTTGACGGCCCGATGCGGGGCGAGAACCATGATCATGTTTCGGCCGTCCTGCTTCGGAGCGGCCTCGACGTATCCCAGTTCCGTGATCTCGGATTCGAGCCGGCGAAGGAGCCGGTAACCCAGCTCCGGGCGGCTCTGCTCGCGACCGCGGAACATGATCGTCACCTTGACCTTGTCGCCCGCCTTGAGGAACCGCACCACGTGACCCTTTTTGGTCTCGTAGTCGTGCGGGTCGATCTTCGGCCGAAGCTTCATTTCCTTGATGACGGTCTGCTGCTGATTACGCCGCGCTTCGCGCGCCTTGAGTGCGCTCTCGTACTTGAACTTGCCGAAGTCCATGAGCTTGCACACCGGCGGGCGCGCCATCGGCGCAACCTCGACCAGGTCCAGATCGACGTCCGCGGCCAGCTGAAGAGCGCGCTCCAGCGGGACGATGCCCACCTGCTCACCCTCTGGGCCGACCAGTCGGACCTCACGTGCCCGGATCTGCTCGTTCACGCGTGGTTCGACGCTGATGGGGCCTCCTCGAGTCGTTTCTGCTCACTCGCCGACCCCTGCGGCTCCCGGGAGGGAACCGACTCGAAAAGCAGAAGGCCCCGGCGCATGCCAGGGCCCGCTCGACCGGTCAGCACGATCACAAGGATCGCGCACCCGGCACCGGGACATGCCCGGAACCGGTGACCGGACCCGGCCACCGTAGCGGCGACTCGGGTGGGAGCAGGCGCTCCGCTTTCAAGGCTGTCTGCTCGCACGCGGAGACAGCCTGGTCGACTCGATAACACTACACCGGCGCCCCGGCGACCCCCAAACCGGGCACGACCCGCGGCCGGCACGAGCCGGTGGGTGGTTTCGCCGGGGTCAGCGGCCGACGGCGCGTTCGGCGAGACGGACCTGGTGGGCCTCGTGCAGCCGGCGCAGCGCGCGGACCCCGTCGACGGCCAACTCCTTGTCGGCGGCCTGCAACGCGACCATCGGCAGCAGGTCGTCGTCGTGCAGCTCCAGGCTGGCCCACGGCGCGCCCCGGTCGAAGCGGACGCCCCGGACAACCTCCCAGGGCAGCTCGTAGGAGCTGATGACGTTACGGACCCGGATGCTCCGAGCGTCCGCCTCCACCCGGGGACGGGTGAACAGCAGGAAGCCCAGCGCACCGAAGACGCCCAGGCCGATCATGGCGATCTGGTCGCCGCGCTGGAAGCTGCCGTAACCATCGCCGGTCGGGCCACTCAGCGAGGTGGCGACCAGACCGAACACCACCACCAGGGCGGCCGCCGCCGACCAGCAGACCACGCGGATGCGGCGGGGCTTCAGGCGGACCAGCTCGGTTTCACTCACCCCACCAGTCTGCCATCCGCGCTCGTCCACCAAACGCACCACCCGCCGAGCCACCCCCGACTCCTGTGCCCCCCTGGCGAGCGGAAGGGTCGCCGATCTTGCGGTTTCGGTTGTCGATACAGGGTGATATTCACCTTGTATCGGTGCAGAAAGTGCAAGATCGCGGAGCAGGATCAGGTCGGGCTTGCCGATCATGGAGTTGTGGTGCCTGATTTAGGGTCTTCCGGGCGTTTTGTCGCCCAGCACAACTCCATGATCGGCTAGGCATCGCTGGGACGGGCGCGCGGATAACCCCGGTCCACCGGCGCTCTTGACCTGGACGGTCAGAGGCGGCAGGCGTGGATGTTGGTGACGAGGATGGCGCGGGCACCCAGTTCGTACAGCTCGTCCATGATGCGGTGCACGTCGTCGCGGAGCACCATCGCCTGCACCGCCACCCAGCCCTCGCGGTGCAGCGGCGACACGGTGGGCGACTCGATGCCCGGGGTGAGCCCGCTGGCCCGGTCCAGCAGACCGGCCGGCACGTCGTAGGCGAGCATCACGTAGCGGCGAGCCACCAGCACACCGTGCAGGCGGCGCAGCAACTGCTCGGCCTGCGGTTGCGCGGGCGCGCCGGCGCGCCGGACCAGCACCGCCGACGAGCGCAGCAACGGCTCGCCGAAGACCACCAGGCCCGCCTGGCGCAGGGTCGCGCCGGTTTCCACCACGTCCGCGATCACGTCCGCGACACCGAGGCGTACGGCGTTCTCCACAGCGCCGTCGAGGCGGATCACGTCTGCCTTGACGCCCACCTCGCCGAGGTGCCGTTCGACAAGCCCCGGGTAAGCGGTGGCGATGCGGTGACCGCCCAACTCCTGCACGGAGGCGATGTCGTCGGGGCGGGCGGCGAAGCGGAAGGTGGCCCGGCCGAAGGCGAGGTCGACGACCTCCTCGGCTGGCGCGGCCGAGTCGATCAGCAGGTCCCGGCCGGTGATCCCGAGGTCGAGGTCACCGGAGCCGACGTAGGTGGCGATGTCCTTCGGACGCAGGTAGAAGAATTCGACGTCGTTGGCCTCGTCCCGGCAGACGAGGTCCTTGGGGTCGGTGCGCTGGCGGTAGCCCGCCTCGCGCAGCATCTGGGCGGCCGGTTCGGCCAGGGTGCCCTTGTTGGGAATGGCGACACGCAGCATGACGGAGTGCTCCTTCGATCCGGTTGGCGATCAACAGGGGTGGGGGCACTCACAGATGTCGGTAGACGTCCTTGAGCTCGAGACCGCTGGCGAGCATCAGCACCTGGACCTGGTAGAGCAGCTGGGAGATCTCCTCGGCGGTGCGCTCCGGCCCCTCGTGCTCGGCGGCCATCCACGACTCGGCCGCCTCCTCGACGACCTTCTTGCCGATGAAGTGCACGCCCTTGTCCAGCGCGGCGACGGTGCCCGAGCCCGGGGTGCCGGCGGCGGCCTTGGCCTGCAGCTCGGCGAACAACTCCTCGAACGTCTTCACGGGGAACGATTCTTCCAGCCACCCGGGCGGCACCCCGCGTCCGGGTCCATCGGAATCCAGTAAGCGGACAATTCCCTACCAACATGGTGGGACAATTGTCGATCGATGCCCATGGAGCTCTACGCTGTCCGCCATGGCCAGCCGCTCACGTCTCCTCGCGCTCACCTTCGCCGGCGCCGTCGTCGTAGCCACCGCCGGATGCGCGCCACAGGACGAGAAACCCACCCCCACTGTCACAGCAACGCCGTCCTGCGCCAAGGACAGCCTGCCCACGCGTACGCCGGGCAAGCTGACCATCGCCACCGACCAGCCCGCGTACGAGCCGTGGTTCGCCAAGGACAAGCCGGACAGCGGCGAGGGCTTCGAATCCGCCGTCGCGTACGCGGTGGCCGAGAAGCTCGGCTACGCCCGCGCCGACGTCACCTGGACCAGGGTCAAGTTCGACACCGCCATCGCGCCGGGGCCGAAGGACTTCGACTTCGACATCAACCAGTTCTCCATCACCGACGAGCGCAAGCAGGCTGTCGACTTCTCCGCGCCGTACTACCTGGTGCGGCAGACAGTCATCGCGTTGAAGTCCTCGAAGATCGCCGGCCGGAAGTCGCTGGCCGACCTGCGGGACGCTCGGCTCGGCGCGCAGGTCGGCACCACCAGCTACCAGGCGATCACCGACGTGATCAAGCCGGCCGCCAAGCCGCAGGTCTACAACAGCAACGACGACGCCAAGAAGGCCCTTCAGAACGGGCAGCTGGACGGTCTCGTGGTGGACCTTCCGACCGCCTTCTACATCACCGGCGCGGAGATCACCGACGCCACGATCGTCGGGCAGGTGCCGCAGGTCGGTACGCCCGAGGCGTTCGGGTTGCTGCTGGACAAGAACTCCCCACTGACCTCCTGCGTGAGCGGGGCGGTCAGTCAGCTCACCACGGGGGGCACGCTGAAGGAACTGGAACAAAAGTGGCTCGCGCAGGTGGCGGGGGCGGCCGAGCTGCGGTGACGCTACTGGATCAGGTGCCCTCGGAGGCGCAGCTGCGGCGGTCGGCGTACCGGCGTCGGCAGACCGTCTACAGCGTGCTCGTCGCGGCGTCCTCGACGGCGGCGCTCGGCACGCTGCTGGTGATCGCGGTGACCGGGGCGCCGGGCTGGGACCGGGTCCGGCGGTCGTTCCTGGATCCGGAGATCGCCCGCGACGCGCTGCCGACGGTGCTGAGCGGGCTCTGGCTCAACGTACGGCTGCTGGTCTGCTGTGCGGTCGGCGCGCTGCTGCTCGGGCTGGTGATCGCCGTGCTGCGGACGCTGCGCGGGCCGGTCTTCTTCCCGGTCCGCGCGCTGGCCGCCGGCTACACCTACACCTTCCGCGGCCTACCGCTGATCATCGTGCTGTACCTGCTCACCCTCGGCGTGCCGGGGCTGCGGTTGCAGGGCATGCCGCCGGTGCTGGTGCTGGGTGGGATCGCGTTGGTCCTCACCTACGGCGGCTACCTCGCCGAGGTGTTCCGGGCCGGCATCGAGTCGGTGCACTCCAGCCAACTCGCCGCGGCCCGCTCGTTGGGCCTGACGTACCGGCAGACGATGCGCCACGTGGTCCTGCCGCAGGCCGTCCGCCGGGTGGCGCCACCCCTGCTCAACGACGTGGTGGCGTTGCAGAAGGACGTCGGGCTGGTCTCGCTGGCCGGGCCGATCGACGCGGTCCGCGCCGCGCAGATCGCCACCGCCCAGACCTTTAACTACACGCCGTACGTCGTGGCGGGGGTGCTCTTCGTGCTGCTCGCCATCCCGCTGATCGCGGTCACCGACTGGGTGACGCTACGCGCCGCCCGCCGACAGTCGGGAGGCTGACCCATGGCATTGCTGCGCTGTCGGGGCCTGCGCAAGGAGTTCGGCGGGCACACCGTGCTCGACCACCTCGACCTGACCGTCGCCGAGCATCAGGTGGTGGCGGTGATCGGCGCGTCCGGGTCCGGCAAGTCGACACTGCTGCGCTGCGTCAACCTGCTGGACGAACTCGACGACGGCACCATCGAGTTGGACGGGGAGGACATCTCCGATCCCCGGGTCGACCCGGACCGGGTCCGGCGGCGGATCGGCATGGTGTTCCAGGCGTACAACCTCTTTCCGCACCTGAGCGTGTTGGACAACATCACCCTCGCGCCGCGCCGCGTACACGGGCGGGGACGGACGGAGGCCGAGGCGCAGGCCCGGGAGCTTCTCGACCGGGTGGGGCTCGGAGCCAAGGCGGACGCCTACCCGGACCGGCTCTCCGGCGGGCAACAGCAGCGGGTGGCGATCGTCCGGGCGATGGCCAACTCACCTCGTCTGATGCTGCTCGACGAGGTCACCTCCGCGCTCGACCCGGAGCTGGTCGGCGAGGTCCTGACGATGATCCGCGACCTGAAGGCCGACGGCATGACAATGGTGCTGGCCACCCACGAGATGGGCTTCGCCCGGGAGGTCGCCGACGAGGTGTGCTTCCTCGACGCCGGGCGGGTCGTCGAGAGCGGCCCGCCCGAGCAGGTGCTCGGCGAGCCGACGCAGCCCCGTACCCGACAGTTCCTGCGCCGGATCATCGAGGCCGGCCGTCTCTGAAGGCCCGCCTTCAGAGACGGCCCGGGCGTCAGCCGCCGAAGCCGACCCGCTGGGCGTTGCCCGCAGCCACCGTCCGCACGGCCAGCGCGGCGTCGAGCGCCGCCACCGTGGCGGCCCAACCCTTGTCCTCGGCCGAGCCGGGCAGACCGGCCCGGTCGCGGGCCTGCTCGATGGTCTCCACTGTCAACACCCCGTGCGCCACCGGCTTGCCCTCGTCCAGCGCCACCCGGGTCAGCCCGTCGGTGACCGAACGGCACACGTAGTCGAAGTGGGCGGTGGACCCACGGACCACCACGCCGAGGGCGACCACGACGTCGCAGCGGCGGGCGAGGGCCTGCGCGACCACCGGCAGTTCGACCGAACCGGCGACCCGGGCGACCACGGAACGCGCACCGCACGCCTCGGCGGCGGCCACCGCACGCTCCAGCATGTGGTCGGTCAGCTCGCCGTGCCAGCGGGCGGCAACGACCCCGACGGTCAGCCCCGCGGCGTCGACCGCCTCGACTCCCGGCTCACCGAAACCCGCCATCGTCATGCTCCGATCTCGTCGTTGGCGACCGGACGCCCCAGCGGCGCCTCGGACACCTCGTCCAACTCGTCCAGCAGGTGACCCATCCGGTCCCGCTTGGTGCGCAGGTAGCGCATGTTCTCCGGGTGCGCGCCGACCGGCAGCCCCTCGCGGCCGGTGATGGTCAACCCGTACCCCTCCAGCCCGGCCCGCTTGGCCGGGTTGTTTGTCAGCAGCCGCATCGACCGCACGCCCAGGTCGTAGAGGATCTGCGCGCCGGTGCCGTAGTCGCGGGCGTCGGCCGGCAGGCCCAGGTCGAGGTTGGCGTCGACGGTGTCGCGGCCCAGGTCCTGCAACTGGTACGCCTGCAGCTTGTGCAGCAGGCCGATGCCGCGCCCCTCGTGCCCACGGACGTAGAGCACCACGCCCCGGCCTTCCTGCCCGACCCGCGCCAGCGCGGCGTCCAGCTGCGGCCCACAGTCGCAGCGCAGCGAGCCGAACACGTCCCCGGTCAGGCACTCGGAGTGCACCCGGACCAGCACGTCCTGGCCGTCACCGAGGTCACCCAGCACCATCGCGACATGTTCGGCCGGGTCGTGCTCGGCGCGGTAGCCGAGCGCCCGGAACACCCCGTGCTTCGTCGGCATCCGGGCGTCGGCGACCAGCTCGACCTGCTTCTCGGTACGCCGACGGTAGGCGATCAGGTCGGCGATGGTGACGAGCGTGAGGCCGTGCTCGGCGGAGAACTTCTCCAGGTCCGGCAGGCGCATCATGGTGCCGTCGTCGTTGACCAGCTCGCAGAGCACGCCCGCCGGACGCAGCCCGGCCAGCCGGGTCAGGTCGATCCCCGCCTCGGTGTGCCCGGGTCGGCGCAGCACCCCGCCCTCGCGAGCGCGCAGCGGCACCACGTGCCCGGGGCGGGCCAGGTCGGTCGGGTCGGTCGCCGCGTCGGCGAGCAGCCGGCTGGTGTGCGCCCGGTCGGCCGCCGAGATGCCGGTGCTGACCCCCTCGCGGGCGTCCACTGTCACCGTGTACGCGGTGCCGCGCCGGTCCTGGTTGGTGTGGTGCATCGGCGGCAGGTCGAGCCGGTCGGCTTCGCTCTCGGTCAACGCCACGCAGACGTAGCCGGAGGTGTAGCGCACCATGAACGCCATCAGCTCCGGCGTGGCCAACTCGGCCGCGAAGATCAGGTCGCCCTCGTTCTCCCGGTCCGCGTCGTCGACCACGACGACCGGCCGCCCGGCCGCGATGTCCGCGATCGCCTGCTCAATATCCCCAAAGCTGGTCACGCGACAGCCTCCCGGTAGATGGGCGTACGGACGGTCGCCGCGGCGCGGGAGGTGCGCCACCAGGCGGCGAAGCCCCAGACGCAGAGGGCGCCGTAGATCAGGTACATGACGGCCGACGGGTAGAACCCGCCGCGCAGCAGCAGCGGCACCCCGACCGCGTCCACAGCGATCCAGAGCAGCCAGAACTCCACCCAGCCGCGGGCCATCCCGTACGTGGCCAGCAGGCTGCCGGTGAGGATCCAGGCGTCGGGCAGCGGGCCCCACGAGCCCAGGGCCTTGAGCAGCGGGTACGCCGCGGCGGTGCCGATCACGGCGGCCACCAGCAGCATCAGCCGCTCCCGTCCGGTGGCCCAGCGCGGCACGACAGCGGCCTGCCCGCCGTCGGCGCGACGGTTGCGCTGCCAGCGCCACCAGCCGTAGACGCTGACAGCGAAGAAGAACACCTGCCGGCCGGCCTGCCCGTACAGGTCGTGCTCCTGCGGTGTGGCGAACACCCCGCCGAGGAAGACGGTGAGGAGCAGCGCGTTACCGACCATGCCGACCGGCCACGCCCAGACCAGCCGGCGCAACCCGAGCAGCGCCGAGACCAGCCCGAACGCGTTGCCGACGATCTCCCTGGCCAGCACCGGCGAGCCGGCGACGTGCACCTGCGCGTCCAGCAGCCAACTGAGCGGGCCCATCAGGCCACCCCGCCCTGGTTCGCGGCCAGCCCGCTGGTGTCGGTGAGCCGGTCGCCGAGCAGCCGCTCGACGTACTTGGCCAGCACGTCCACCTCCAGGTTGACCGGGTCGCCGACGCCCTTCGCGCCGAGCGTGGTCAGCTTGAGCGTGGTGGGGATCAGCCCGACGGCGAATTCGTCAGCGCCGACGGCGGCGACTGTCAACGAGACACCGTCGATGGTGATCGAGCCCTTCTCCACCACGTAGCGGGACAGGGCGGCGGGCAGTCGGAACCGGACGGTCTCCCACTGCTCGGCCGGTTCCCGGGAGATGAGTTCACCGACGCCGTCGACGTGGCCCTGCACCAGGTGCCCGCCGAGGCGGCTACCGAGCGCGGCGGCCCGCTCCAGGTTGACCGGGTCGCCGGGGCGCAGCGCGCCGAGCGCGGAGCGGCGCAGCGTCTCCCCCATCACGTCGGCGGTGAAGACGCCGTCGCCCACCTCCACGACGGTCAGGCAGACACCGTTGACGGCGATCGAGTCGCCGTGCCGGGCGTCGGACGTGACCAGCGGGCCGCGGACGCCCAGCAGCGCCGAATCGCCTGCCGTCGGCTCCACCCGGACGATCTCGCCCAATTCCTCGATAATGCCGGTGAACATCTCAGCCCTCCCTTTTGCGGGGCAAAGCGGTGATCCGGAGATCCGGACCGATCTGCGTAACGTCGACGAACTCCAGATCGATTGCCTCGGCGATGGTGGTCACTCCCACGTCGACCAGAGCCGTCGGGCCGGCGCCGAGCAGCCGCGGCGCGACGTATCCGACGATCTTGTCGACCAGGCCGGCCTTCAGAAACGCGCCGGCCAGCCGGGGGCCGCCCTCCAGCAGCACCGCGCGGACTCCGCGCTGGTGCAGCGCCGCGAGCAGCGCCGACAGGTCGACCCGGCCGTCCGGGTCGGCGCCGACCTCGTCGGCGGTAGCGATCCACGTGCGCGCGGCGCCGTCGCGGACCTTGGCGTCAGCCGGGGTACGCCCCGAGCTGTCCACCACCACCCGCAGCGGCTGCCGGATGGCCAGGCTGCCGTCACGCAGGTTGCGGGCGGTCAACCGGGGGTCGTCGGCGAGCACTGTGCCCACCCCGGCGATGACCGCGTCGA
The DNA here is from genome assembly GCF_040649965.1 of Micromonospora sp. NPDC048843. Lineage (NCBI taxonomy): Bacteria > Bacillati > Actinomycetota > Actinomycetes > Micromonosporales > Micromonosporaceae > Micromonospora > Micromonospora sp. NPDC048843. The sequence continues at coordinate 65,269 of NZ_JBEZGJ010000003.1, read as the reverse complement.
CAGTGCCGCGCAGCGCGTGCACGTCGATCCGGGCCGCCTCCGAGGTGATCCACATGCTGGTGCCGTCCGCCGCGGCGGAGCGCCCGTCGAGCGTGGCGGCGTACTTCCAGATCACGTACGGCCAGCCCCGGCGCATCGAGGTCAACCACGCGACGTTGCCGGCCTCGGCCTCCTCGCCGCGTACCCCCAGATCGACCCGGACCCCGGCGGCGCGCAAGGTGGCGGCGCCCCCGGAAGCGACAGGGTTCGGGTCGGGTACGGCGATGACCACCCGGCCCACCCCGGCCTGGACGAGCGCGGAACTGCAGGGGCCGGTGCGGCCGGTGTGGTCGCAGGGTTCCAGAGTGACGACAGCGGTGCCGCCCTTGGCCCGCCGCCCGGCCTGCGCCAGGGCGACGATCTCGGCGTGCGGCCCCCCGGCGTACGCGTGGAAGCCCTCGCCCACGACCTCGCCGTCGGAGTCGAGGAGCACGCACCCGACCACGGGGTTGGGGCTGGTGGTGCCGAGCCCGCGCGCCGCCAACTCGATCGCACGCCGCATCGCCTCATCAACGGAGACGCTGGCCATCGCGCTGCCCCTGCCCTCTCACTCGCCGGTCCGCGCGCGGGCGGTCAGGGAGGCGGTGGCCATGGGGCCACGGGCAGGCGGTGGCGGATTCCGGGAACGGCACAGCCGCCCCGGGGGGTCGGCACGGCACGCTGAAGCCAGCGGCCGGCTCGGACCCGTCCGTCCCGCGCGCTGTCTCCCATCCGGACTGTCTGGGCGCGGACGAACCGCCCCCAACCGTCGGCCCCGGATTTTCACCAGGTCCACCGGACGGCAGAGCCGTCCGGGTCGCGGGCTGACCACGGTTGGACCGTGGATCACCGCCGGTTCGGAATTTCACCGAGTCCCGCCAGCGCGTGGTGGGTACACGGGAAGTCTTACACGCCGATCCGGCTCCGCCGCCACCTAGGCGAGCTACTTCACAGCGGTATCACGCTCAGGTGACGCCGCGACGCCGGTCCACCGCCACGTACGAGCCCGGTTGGCTCTTGGCCACCGTCTTCATCTCCGAGGCCACAGCTATCGCTTCGAGCGGGTCGGTGAACCGTTTGCCGGCGTCGGAGAGGGACACCCCGATGGAGAGCGTGACCAGGGCCGCCCGCCGGATGTTGCCGCGTCGATCCTTCAACTCGACGAAGCCGCGCTCCCGGTCGGTCTGGTCGTAGAGCGTGTCGGCGGCGTTCTCGAAGTCGACGACCGCCCGGGACGTCAGTGGGCGCACCTGGTCCGGGGCGCAGACGATGACGAAGTCGTCGCCGCCGACGTGACCGAGGAAGGCCGGTGGCAGCCCGACGCCCACCACCGCCCGGTGCAGGCTGCGGGCCAGCGCGGAGATGAAGTCGTCGCCGCGCACGAAGCCGTACCGGTCGTTGACGCTCTTGAACCGGTCGATGTCGACGTAGCCGACGGCGTAGTCCACGCCGTTTCGCACCCGATCGCTGATCTCCCGACGGATCCGGCTGTTGCCGGGCAGCCCGGTCAGCGGGGAGACCTCCCGGAACTCCTTGTTGCGGCGCAGCGTGGACGAGACCCGGGCCACCAGCTCGGCAGTGTCGAACGGCTTGACCAGGTAGTCGTCCGCGCCGGCGCTGAGCCCGTGCACCTTGTCGACTGTCATCCCCTTGGCGGTCAGCATGATCACCGGAAGGGCGGACGTCATCGGGTCGGCGCGCAGCCGGCGGGTCAGCTCCAGCCCGTCGATCCGGGGCATCATGAGGTCGACCACCGCCAGGTCCGGCCGCTGGCGCTCGATGACCTCCAGGGCCTCCTGGCCGTCGCTGGCGTGGATCACCTCGAAGCCGTGCAGCCGCAGGTTGAACTCGACGAACCGAGCGATGTCCTCGTCGTCGTCCACGACGAGGATGATGTCCTTGCGGTCGGCCTCGGGCTCCACCTCAGGCCCCGGGCGCCGCGCGTTCCGCCAGTGCCCGCAGGTGCCGTACCGCCTCCGCCGGGTCGGCGGCCCCGTACACCGCGGTGCCGGCCACGAACGCGTCAGCGCCAGCCGCGGACGCCTGCTCGATGGTGTCGGCGGCGATCCCGCCGTCCACCTCGATGCGCAGTTCCAGGTGCCCGGCCGACGCGTGCCGCCGGGCCGTCCGCACCTTCTCCAGGAGCTGCGGAATGAACCGCTGCCCACCGAAGCCCGCCTTGATCGTCATGATCAACAGGGTGTCGAAGCTGGGCAGCAGGTCCAGGTAGGGCTCGATCGGGGTGTCCCGGTCGATGGCCAGGCCCGCCTTCGCACCGGCCGAACGCAGGTCCTTGGCGAGCGCCACCGGGTCGTCGGACGCCTCCGCGTGGAAGGTGACGTTGTACGCCCCGGCGTCGGCGTACCCGGGGGCCCACCGGCGCGGGTCCTCGATCATCAGGTGCACGTCGAAGGGCATCGCCGTGACGGCCCGCAGGCTCTGCACAACGGGCAGCCCAATGGTCAGGTTCGGCACGAAGTGGTTGTCCATCACGTCGACGTGCAACCAGTCCGCGGCGTCCTCGACGGCACGGACCTCTTCGGCGAGGCGGGCGAAATCGGCGGCCAGGATGCTCGGCGCGACGATCGGCGGCGGTACGGTCACGGGGCCAGTGTACGAACGTGGCCACCCGCCACCCGCATCGCGGCACCTGTGGGGACGCGCTGTGACCCAGCAGTGACCATTGGTGCAGAATTGGACGCTCCGGACCCCCGAATCCGGACGAACAGACATCAGCCACTGGCCGATCGACGGAAACGCGACGACACTCCATCCGGGACGGTGCCGTAGGCTGCACGCCCGCCGGGGTCTCGCCGCGGGCGCGGCGACCGGCCGCCAGCTCCCGGGAGGGCGGACGATGCGACGGTGGCTTCCAGCGCTGGTGCTGGCCAGCGTCACGACTTTGCTGCTGGCCGGCTGCGCGCCGGCGCGGGGCGCGGACGGTGATCTCACCGACGACTGGCCGACGCTGCGGGTTCCGAAGCCGTTCACACCCGCCACCGACACCTGTCTGCCGCGGATCGCCACCGTTGTGCAGGCCAGCACGTACGAGACGGTGGACTGCGCGCGCAACCACCTGGCCGAGACCATCCACGTCGGCACCTTCGTCGGGCCCGACGCGCTGACCGAGGCCCGACCGGCACCCGGATCGTCGGCGCTGCGCACGGCTCGCGCCGAGTGCGACCAGCGGGCCCGGGAGGTGCTCGGCGGCGACTGGCACACGGCCCGTCTCGCGCTGTCCCTCGCGTTGCCGTCCGGGCCCGCCTGGGCCGGCGGCGCCCGCTGGTTCCGCTGCGACCTCAGCGAGACCGGCAGCATCGACAACACCCGCCCGGTGAACCGGACCGGCAGCCTGCGCGGCGCGTTGATCGGCGACACGCCCCTGACGCACCGCTGCTTCGACCCCAAGCTGATCGGCGACAACCTCAACTACATGGCGCCGGTGCTCTGCACCGAGCCGCACCGCGCCGAGTTCGTGGGCGTCTACGAGGAGCGGGACATGAGCTGGGCGGAGTTCGCCAGGTCCGCCGAGCAGGCGCACCGACGCTGCATGGCGCTGATCGCCGAGTACGCGGCGGTGCCCAACAACAGCGAACTGCCGTACCGGGCCGGGTCCATCTACTACCCGCCGTCGCAACGGGAGTGGGAGGAGGGCGACCGTGGAGTGCGCTGTTTCCTGTGGAGCGACGACCGCAAACTCACCCGCTCGATGCGCGGCGCCGGTCCTGAGGGACTGCCCGCGATCTGAGCATCGTTGCCGTATGCTGCTGCGCCGTGGCGCTATCGACCGGCTGGGTCCGGTCGGGGGCCGGCAGCGGCGGGAGGTCGGGATGCGACGGTGGTTGGCGGCGTTCGCCGGGGGTGGGGCGCTGGCCCTGGCGCTGGCCGGGTGCGGCGCACCCGCCGGAGTCGACAGTGACCTCATCGACGACTGGCCGGCGCCCGTCGCGGCGCAGCAGTTCGTCCCCGCTGCCGACGTCTGCCACCAGAGCTCCCAGCAGGTCGGCTTCCTGACCGGCTACAACCCGACGGCGTGCACGGAGGCGCACCGGGTGGAGACCATGCACGTCGGCACCCTCACCGGCCCGGGTGCCGAGGGTGGCACGCCCCCGCAGCCCGGCTCGCCCGGCATGCGAGCCGCGCAGACCGGGTGCGACACGGCGGTCAACAAGGCGGTGGGAGCCGACTGGCGTTCCGGGCGGCTCGGCCTGACCGTCGTGCTGCCGTCGCCGCAGGCCTGGTCGGGCGGGGCCCGCTGGTACCGCTGCGACGTCACCGAGATCGCCAGCATCGACGACACCGCCGTCGACCTGCGCACCGGCAGCCTCAAGGGCGCGCTGTCCGGAACGGCCCCGCTGGCGTACCGCTGCTTCAACCCGAAGCTGGTCAAGGACGACATCGACGAGATGGTGCCGGTCTCCTGCACCGCCAAGCACCACGCCGAGTTCGTCGGCGTCTGGCAGGCGCCGGACACCAGCTACACCGAGTTCACCCGCAGCACCAAGCGGACCCACCGGGCCTGCCAGACGATGATCGCCAAGTACGCCAAGGTCCCGGACAACTCCCAGCTCGACTTCCGCGCCGGCACGATCTACTACCAGCCGTACGAGGAGGAGTGGCGCAACGGGAACCGGGGCGTGCAGTGCTTCCTCTGGATCTCCGACCGGAACCTGACCCGCTCGATGAAGAACGCCGGCACCAAGGGCCTCCCGGTCACCTAGCGCGTGTCGGTCGGGCCGAGCGTTGTCGCACCGCGTCCGGCCGGTCGGCTGACCGGCCGGACGCGTGGAACGGATCAGCCTCGGCGCAGGACGGCGAGGAACATCGCGTCGGTGCCGTGGCGGTGTGGCCAGAGCTGCACTGTCGGCCCGTCACCGAGACCGGGCATGCCGGCCGGCAGCAGCGGGCGGGCGTCCACGAAGTCCACAGCAACCCCGCTACGGCGGGCCGCCTCGGTAACCGTCACGTGCGTCTCGACGGTGTGCGGCGAACAGGTGACGTAGGCGACCAGGCCACCCGGGCGGACCGCCCGTAGCGCCGCGCCGAGCAGTTCCCGTTGCAGCCGGGTCAGCGGCGGCAGGTCGGACGGTTGGCGACGCCAGCGCGACTCCGGCCGACGACGCAGCGACCCCAGCCCGGTGCACGGCGCGTCGACAAGCACCCGGTCGAAGTGCTGCTCCGGCAGCTTCGGGTCCCCGCCGACCTCACGGCCGTCCATCGTCAGCACGGCCACCGGCAGATCCCGGGTCGCCAGGGAGACCAGCCGGGCGCGGTGCTCGGCCACCTCCACAGCTGTCACCCGGGCACCCCGCTGCGCGGCCAGCGCGCCGAGCAACCCGGCCTTGCCACCCGGGCCGGCGCACAGGTCCAGCCAACGCCCGTCCGGGCCGTCCAGCGGCGCGTCGGCGAGCGCGGTGGCCACCAGTTGGGAGCCCTCGTCCTGGACGTGGGCCCGGCCGTCGACCACCGCGGGGATGTCGCCCGGCGACCCGCCGGGCAGATAGACGGCGTACGGCGAGAAGGCACCGGGCGCTCCACCAACCTGGTCGGCCAGCTCGACCGGGTCGATCAGGCCGGGCCGGGCACACAGGTGCACCGGCGGGCGCTCATTGTCCTCGATCAGGAGGCGCTCCGTCTCACCCAGATCGCCGCCGAGCGCCTCGGAGAAGGCCCGCACGATCCACTGCGGGTGGCTGTACGCCAACGCGAGGTGCCCGACCGGGTCGGTCTCCATCGGTGGGGCGAGCTTCGCCACCCAGGCGTCCGCGTCACGGGTGGACACCTCGCGCAGCACCGCGTTGGCGAACCCGGTAGCGCCCGGTGCGACCGAACGGACCAGGTCCACAGTCGACGAGACAGCGGCGTGCGGCGGCACCCGGGTGTGCAGGAGTTGGTACGCCCCGAGCCGCAGCGCGTCGCGTACCGGCGGGTCGATCCGGGCCACATCCCGGCCGGCCGCGTCGGTCAGGATCGCGTCCAACGTGCCCAGGTGGCGCAGAGTGCCGTAGGTCAGCTCGGTGGCGAAGGCCGCGTCCCGACCGAACAGCCCCTCTTCCCGCAGGATGATGGGCAGCACCAGGTTGGCGAACGCGTCGTCGCGGTGCACCGCCGCCACCGCCTCGTACGCGGCGCGGCGCGGTCGGTCCAGCGGTGGTCGGACCGGGCGGCGATCCCCGCCACGGCCGGTCGACGGGCCGGAGCGAGTCGGTCGGGTTCCCTCCGGTGCCGTCACGCGAAGTCCTCTCCAGTGCCGACCCGGACGCCGCGCGCCCAGTCGGTCGCGTCCATCGCCCGCTTGCCCGCGGCGCGGACCTCGCCGAGACGTACCGGCACTGTCGCCGTGCCGGCCAGCACCCGGGACTTCTCCACCAGCAACTCCCCCGGCTTCAGCTCGGGGCCGTCGGGCACCGGGACGACCGGGCCGAGCTTCACCCGCTCGTCGCGGAACGTGGTCCAGCCACCCGGCGCGGGCGTGCAGGCCCGGATCCGCCGATCCACGGCGAAGGCCGGGTCGCTCCAGCGCACCCGCGCGTCGTCCACTGTCAGCTTCGGCGCCAGCGACACCCCGTCGGCCGGCTGCGGCTCGGCGCGGGCGGTGCCGTCGGCGATCGCGTCGAGCACCGCCACCAGCAGCCCGGCACCGGAGTCGGCGAGCCGCCCCAGCAGATCGCCGGAGGTGTCGGTGGCGCGGATCTCGTCGGTCAGCGTGCCGTAGACCGGGCCGGTGTCCAGGCCCTCCTCCAACTGGAAGACGCTGGCCCCGGTCAGCTCGTCGCCGTGCAGCACGGCGTGCTGCACGGGTGCGGCGCCACGCCACGCGGGCAGCAGGGAGAAGTGCAGGTTGATCCAGCCGTGCTGGGGGATCTCCAGGGCCGCCGGCGGCACCAGCGCGCCGTAGGCGACCACCGGCACGCAGGCCGGCTCCAGCTCGCGCAGCCGGTCGAGGAACTCCGGCTCGCGGGGACGGGCCGGTGTGAGCACCTCGACGCCGTGCTCGTCGGCCCACGCGCCGACCGGCGAGCGGGACAGGCCCCGCCCACGCCCCGCGGGCGCGTCGGGCCGGGTGACCACGGCCACCAGCTCGTGTCGGGAGGCGGCGACGGCGGCCAGGGCGGGTACGGCGACGGCCGGCGTACCGGCGAAGATCACGCGCATCCGGGTCAGCGCCCCAGACCGAAGGGGTCGCTGATGTGCGGGCTGAGCTTGACAGTGGGCGGGGCCGCCGCGTCGTACCACTCGGCCTGGCGGATCGCCTTCATGGCTTCCTTGCGCCCCTCCGGGTCCAGGCGGTCCAGGAAGAGCACCCCGTCGAGGTGGTCGGTCTCGTGCTGCACGCAGCGCGCCATCAGGCCGGTGCCGACGATCTGCATCGGGTCGCCGAACGAGCTGAAGCCCTTGGCGATGACGTTCTGCCGACGCTTGGTGTCGAAGTAGAGCCCGGGGATGGACAGGCAGCCCTCCGGGCCGTCCTGCTCCTCCTCGTCGGGAAACTCCAGCACCGGGTTGATCAGGTGTCCGAGGACGTCGTCGACGTCGAACGTGAACACCCGCAGGCTCACACCGAGCTGCGGCGCGGCCAGGCCGGCGCCGTTCTGCTCACGCATCGTGTCGGTGAGGTCGGCGACGAGCCGACGTAGCTCGGCGTCGAAGTCGACGACCGGATCGGCCGGCGTGCGCAGCACCGGATCCCCAAACAGACGGATGGGCTGGACGGTCACGCGGGACGGCTCCTTCTTCGGGTGGACGAGCGGTGCCGTACCAGTCTACGGAGTGCCCGGCCGGGCGTCGGGCGGCGCACCTCGCTCAACCACCGCGGGTGTGCCCAGGGTCACCGCCGGGCTCCCCGGCAAACAGCTCCCGCACCCGCTCGGCGTCCGGGTGGCCGAGATCGTCGAGGATGACCAGGGCCCGCCGCCAGGTGCGCGCGGCCCCGGCCGTGTCCCCCACCGCCTGCCGGCTCTCGCCGAGCCGGGAGAGGGTGTCCGCCTCGTCGTAGCGGTCGCTGACCCGCCGGTACAGCCCGATCGCCCGCTGGAAACAGCGGATCGCCGCTCGATGGTCGGCCAGTCGGGCGTGGATGAAGCCGAGGCTGTCCCAGGTGTTCGCCTCGCCGTGCCGATCGCCTGTCGTCCTCAGCAGCGCCAACGCCTCCCGGCAGTGCCCGAGCGCGGGCTCGTACCGGCCGAGCTGGGCGTACGCCCACCCCACCGCGTTGCGGGCGCTGGCCTCCCCGGCGACGTGCCCGGCGGCCCGGTACAGCGCCAGGGCCCGCTCGCTCTGCTCCAGCGACTCGGCGTGCCGACCGAGCCCGTCGAGCATCGCCCCGAACGCCCGGTGGGTGCGCGCCTGCCCGGTGTGGTCGCCCAGCTCCGCGAAGATCACCAGGGCTTGCCGGTAGTTCCTCGCCGCCTCGTTCACCCGACCCAGCCGGGACAGCACCCGGGCGAGATCGCGGTGGGCGTTCGCCTGCCCGGGTCGGTCACCGGCCCGCTGTGCCCCGGCCAGGGCGTTGCGCTGGGCCACGGCCAGGTCCGGCCACCGCCCCCGGCGTTGCAGGAAGTCCACCAGTGTCCAGGCCAGCTGCCACGCGTGGCCGTCGAACCCGGCCCGCCTCGCGTGCGCGACCGCCGCCAGCAGCACCGGGTACTCGACACTGAACCAGGCGAGCGCCTGACCGAGGTCGGTGATCTCCTCGGGCAGCACACCCGGCGCGGCGGCGGCGAGGGTGACCGGGTCCCGTCCCGGTTGCAGCAGCAGCGCCGCCGCGTGCGCGGTGTGCAGGTAGTGGTCCAGCCCACGCCGGATCGCGGCCCGCCGGGCCTGCTCCGGTTCGAGACGTTCGACCTGCTCGGCCGCGTACGCCCGCAGCAGGTCGTGAGCACCGAACCGGCCGGGGGTGTGCTCGGTGACGAGGTGCGCGTGGGCCAGCTCAGCCAGCAGTCGGGGCACCTGGGCCGGGGGTAGCCCGGCCAGACTGGCCGCCGCGGCGAACCCGATGTCCGGTCCGGGATGACAGCCGAAGAGCCGGAACAGGCGGGCCGCTGCCGGGGTCAGGTTCCGGTACGACCAGGAGAAGACGGCCTGCACGTCGGTGCCGGCGTCCCCTCCGTCGAACGAGTCGAGTGGTCGCGGCGCCGCCCGCAGTTCGGCCGCGAGGGTGGCCAGCGGGAACGTCGGCTTCTCCGCACCTCTCGCGGCGAGCACGGCCAGCGCCAGCGGCAGCCGCGCACACCGCTCGATGATCTCGTCCACCGCCTGCGGCTCGGCCGCCAGCCGGTCCGCGCCGAGCCGCCGCGCCAACAGTTGCCAGGCCTCAGCGGTGCTGAGCAGGTCGACGCCGATCGGCCGGGCGCCTTCGGCGGCGATCAGCCCGGCGAGCCGACTGCGGCTGGTCACCAGGACCAGGCAGTGCGGGCTGCCGACCAGCAGGGGTCGGATCTGGTCGGCGTTGCGGGCGTTGTCCAGCAGCACCAGCATCCGGCGGCCGGCGAGCAGGCTGCGGTAGAGGCCCACCTGCGCGGGCAGGTGGGTGGGGATGCGTTCGGGCGGTACCTCGAGGGCCTCCAGGAAACCTCGGACCGCCTCGACGGCCGTCACCACAGTCCCGGTGGCGTCGAACCCGCGCAGGTCGACGTAGAGCTGCCCGTCCGGGAAGCGATCGGCGACCCGGTGCGCGAAGGTGACCGCGAGGGTCGTCTTGCCGACCCCGGCCGTACCCGACAACGTCATGACGGTGACCGACGCCACGCCGTCGTCCCCGGGCGCCACGGCGCGAGCGCATTCGGCATCGAGCTGGGCGAGTTGGGCCGCCCGCCCGACGAAGCCGGGCAGCGCCGGGGGCAGTTGGCGGGGTATCGGAAACCGTGGGGACGGGGCGCCGGCGCGTGGGCCGCCGGCCCTGGCCCGCGCCACCACCCGCCCGGTGGTGGCGTGGTCGCGGTTCGGGCGTCGACGTCGCTCCTCGACCCGGTCCCGCGCGGTGGCCAGCACTCCCTGTTCGGCGGGAGTGGCCCCGAGCAGTCGAATGAGGGCGTCGAACCGCTCCGGCGGCGGCAGGATGTTGCCGGCGAAGTACTCCCCGATGATCCCGCGCGACCAGCCGGTCTTCGCAGCCAACTGCCGGTACGTCAGCAGGGTCTCGCCCTGCTGCCGGGCTTCGCGGCGGCGTAGCTGGCGCAGCAACCCGGCCAACTCGGACAGTGTCTGCGCCTCGGTGCCGGCGCGGGCCAGCTCGGGTGACCCGTGTGACGTCTGATGAGTGCCGGAAGGTATCCACTGCTCAGACATGCGACCCCCACCCCGGTCATCCGGCCCCCCGGATGCGCACGGGCAGGGTAATTCCGGCCCCTCGCCGCTCGATAGACGGCTGCCAATGTATGACAGTTCCACGTCGCCCGTACCGGCTACGTGACCACCGGTCGGGTCCGCGCCTGGCGGATGCCCTACGAGGACATCTTCTCCGGCACGGCGGAGTGGGCGCCTCAGGCGTCATCCTCGGCTGAGCCGTTCCGCGACCGCCGTGCGACCCGGTGACCCGGGCCGGCGCGCGTACCCCGCGCGTCGGTCCGGCCGCACGCTGGGTTCAGACGCTGGCGCCCGGGTCCCCCGCGAGCACCGCGTCGCCGCGGAGCAGAGCGGGCTCGGGCAGCGGCAGTTGGATCTTGTGAGCCGCCTCCCAGTCGTAGATCAGACCGGGGCGCACCTGGGCGGCGAAGTAGTCGATAGCTGTCATCCCACCCACTACCGGCTCGTCGACCTCCGCGACCAGCTGGGCGGGGACCATCGAGAACCCGTTCTGCAGGGCGGCGCTGAGGCGACGGTGGCCGTCGACGACGAAGAAGTATTCGCCGGTGAACCCGATCTTCAGCGGTTCGAGGGCCTCGTCGCCGGCCTCGGCCACCCCACCGACGAAGTCGGTGTCCCACAGACCACGCAGGGTGGCGATGTCCTCGGTCGGGTAGACCCGGGCCGGGTCCAGCAGCAGCAGCGGCGGCGCGTCGCGCAGCACCTCGGCGCCGAGCGTGCCCTCGTACGCGGCCACGATGTGCTCGATCACCTCGGTGGCGGACGCCCGGGTGGTGTCGCAGATCAGGTCATAGTTGCGCAGCCGGGCCTTGTCCACCCCGTAACGGATGATGAACCGGCTGCGCTCGCTCGCGCTGCGCTCCCGGAGCTTGGCCTTGGCCTCGTCCAGGGAGGCGTAGCTCTCCGCCGGCCCGGAGGGGCGGGCGAGCACCCGGCGGGCCGCCTCGCCCGGCTCGGTGATCATGTGCACCTTGAGCGCGTCGGTGAAGAAATGCCAGGCCAGCCGGGAGTCCATGATGAGGCGCTCACCGGAGGCGGCGATGTCCCGCTGAAGCTGGTCGACGTAGCCGTCGACGGCCTGGTCGAGCTCGGCGTGCAGGTTGAGCTGCAGCGCGGTCATCTGCCGCTGCTGCGCCATCTCCCGGTAGAGGTCCCCCACGCTGACCCGGCGCATGCCGAGCCGCTTGGCGATCTCGACCGACACGGTGCTCTTGCCACTGCCGAGGTCGCCGTTGAAGACGATCGATTGTCCAACGGTCACGACTGGTCCACCCCTGATCACCGGCTCATTGACATCATCGACCTCGCGCCCGACCGACGCGTTCCCGCCATCGTCGCGCCATCCCGCGACGGCTCCAGCTCGGCGCGGCTGACGCCCCCTCGAAACCTGGAGCCCGTCGTACGCCTTGGCATGACGGGCGATGCTACCACTCGGGCGCCACCGCTTTGCCGGACGCGGTGTGCGAGGGCCCCTGGTAGCGGGCGAGGTCCGTGACGGTCGGCACCGGCCGAAACGCCTCAGAAAAGGCTCAGCGGATCGACCTGGAGACGAACCGGATCGGCGGCCTTGCGAGCGGCCCGGACGCCAGCGGCCGAGTGCAAAGCCTCGGCGAGCGCGGCGGCCCGGGCCCGGGGCACCCGGACCAACATCCGCTCCCGGCCCTCCTCGGCCGGCACCGGCCCGAGCACCTCGGCATCGTCCGGCAGCCGGGCCGCCGCCAGCAGGTCCGCCACCGCCTCGGCCGCCCCGGTGACGCTCGCCATCCGCACTGCGGGCGGGAAGCCCAACTCGCGGCGCTCGGCCAGCTCCCGACCGGCGAACCAGCCGGCGTCCCAGCGCAGCAGCGCCTGCACGGGGGCGAGCGCGCCGTCGGCAACCACCACCACCCGACCGGCCGGCGCCGGGCGGGCCAGCGCCGCAGCCGCCAGCCAGCGGCGCAGCGCCTCCTCGCCGGCGCGCAGGTCGGCCCGGGTCAGCAGGGCCCACGAGTCGAGCAGCAGCACCGCGCCGTAGCCACCCTCGGCGACCGGCTCGGCGCCCGGGGTGGCCACCACCAGGGCCGCGCCGCCGGGAACGTCGGTCAGCACCTCCTCGCGCCCCGAGGTGCGCACCGGCACGTCGGGGAACGCCCGGCCCAGCTCCTCGGCGGTCCGCCGAGCGCCGGTCACCGCGGCCCGCAGCCGCCGCCCACCGCACTCCGGGCAGGCGTACGCGGCCGCCACCCGGGCGCACCACCGGCAGGCCGGGGTACCACCGGCCGAGGGCAGCGCGAGCGGGCCGGCGCAGTGCGCGCAGCGGGCCGGAGTGCGGCACTCGGCGCAGGAGATCGACGGGAGGTAGCCGCGGCGGGGCACCTGCACCAGCACCGGCAGGTCCTGGCGGAGCGCGTCGCGGGCGGCCGTCCAGGCCAGGCTGGGCAGCCGGGCCGTGGCGGCCCCGGGGTCGCGGGCCAGTTGTGGGTCGTCCCCGGTCGGCGCGATGGCCGGGATCCGCGCCCGCACTGTGACCCGGTCGGCGACCACCTCCGGGGCCCAGCCGGTCTCCACCAACAGCTGCGCCTCGGCCGTCCGGGCGTACCCGCCGACGAGCGCGCCGGCCTCGGCGAGGTGGGCGCGGGTGAGCAGCACGTCGCGGGCGTGCGGGTAGGGCGCCCGGGGCTCGGAGTGCAGGTCGTCACCGTCGTCCCAGACGGCGACGAGGCCGAGCCGGGCCACCGGGGCGAACATCGCCGCCCGGGTGCCGATCACCACAGGCACCTGGCCACGGCGAGCGGCGAGGAACGCCCGGTACCGCCGGGCCGGGCCGAGCGCGGCGGAGAGGCTGACGTGCCGCCCCGGGCCGAGCACACCGGTGAGCGCTGCGTCGAGGCGGTCGAGGTCACGCGCGTCGGGCACCACGACCACCGCGCCGCGCCCACCGGCGACGGTGGCCGCCACCGCGTCGGCGTAACGGGCCGCCCAGTCCTCACCGGGCAGCGCCGACCAGACCGCGCGGGGCGCCCGGCCGTCGGCGAGCGCCCGCAGCAGCGCCGGGCCGGTCGGGTAGTCGCGCCACCCGCGCGGGTCGACCGCCCCGGTGGGGGCCGCCGGGGCGGGTGGCTCGTCGTAGGGCTCCTTCTCCACCCGCGCGTGCCGGGGCGGCACGGCGAGCCGGAGTACGTCGGCGAGGCTGCCCGCGTACCGGTCGGCGACCGCCCGGGCCAGCCGGGCGACCTCGGGGGCCAGCACCGGCTCCGGGGAGACCACCTTCTCCAGGTACGCGAGGCGGCCGGTGTGCCCGGAGTCGTCGGCGCGCGACAGCAACCACCCGTCGACGAGTTGCCCGGCGAAGCGCACCTTCACCCGGGTACCGGGCACCGCCACCTCGTCCAGCTCCGCCGGCACCAGGTAGTCGAACGGCCGGTCCAGGTGCGCCAGTGGAACATCCACGCAGACGCGCGCGACCGGCGACCCGTCCGCGGGTCGCCGGTCGCTGCGCTTGGTGGCGGTCAGGCTCCCGCGGCCGACTTGAGGTCGGCGGCCCGGTCGGTGCTCTCCCAGGTCAGGTCCGGCAACTCCCGGCCGAAGTGGCCGTACGCGGCGGTCTGCTGGTAGATCGGGCGGAGCAGGTTGAGGTCCCGGATGATCGCGGCCGGACGCAGGTCGAACACCTCGGTGACGGCCTTCTCGATCGAGGAGACGGGCACGGTCTCGGTGCCGAACGTCTCGATGAACAGGCTCACCGGGTGCGCCTTGCCGATCGCGTAGGCGACCTGCGCCTCGCACCGCTCGGCCAGACCGGCGGCGACCACGTTCTTGGCCACCCAGCGCATCGCGTACGCGGCCGAGCGGTCCACCTTCGACGGGTCCTTACCGGAGAACGCGCCGCCACCGTGGCGGGCGTACCCGCCGTAGGTGTCGACGATGATCTTGCGGCCGGTCAGTCCGGCGTCGCCCATCGGGCCGCCGATCTCGAACCGGCCGGTCGGGTTGACCAGCAGCCGGTAGCCGTCGGTGTCCAGGCCGAGGCTCTCCAGCTCCGGGGCGATCACGTGGTCGCGCACGTCCGGGGTGAGCAGCGAGTCCAGCGAGATGTCGGCGGCGTGCTGGCTCGACACCACAACGGTGTTCAGCCGGACCGGGCGCAGCCCCTCGTACTCGATGGTGACCTGGGTCTTGCCGTCCGGCCGCAGGTACGGGATCGTGCCGTCCTTGCGCACCGCCGAGAGGCGACGGGCCAGCCGGTGCGCGAGCGCGATCGGCAGCGGCATCAGCTCGGGCGTCTCCGAGCAGGCGAAGCCGAACATCATGCCCTGGTCGCCGGCGCCCTGCGCGTCCAGCGCGCTCTCCGATGCCCCGGTGCGCAGCTCGAAGGCGTTGTCCACACCCTGCGCGATGTCCTCGGACTGCGCGCCGATGGAGACGCTGACCCCGCAGGAGGCGCCGTCGAAGCCCTTCTTCGACGAGTCGTAACCGATGTCGAGGATGGTCCGGCGGACGATCGTCGGGATGTCGGCGTACGCCTTGGTGGTCACCTCACCGGCGATGTGCACCTGACCGGTGGTGATCATGGTCTCCACTGCCACGCGGCTGTGGGGATCCTCGGTCAGCAGCGCGTCGAGGATGCCATCGCTGATCTGGTCAGCGATCTTGTCCGGGTGGCCTTCCGTGACCGATTCGGACGTGAAGAGACGGCGTGTCACGGCACTCCTAAGCGTATGAGGTCGTTCCGCGGCAGTCTAATCACCACTGCGGCCGGTGTCGGGATCGGTCGCGCCCTGTTCCACCCGTCAGGAGCGGCCGGGTAGCCGCGCCACGACGAGATCCCAGACGGCGTCGGCCACGGCTTCCTTGGCCTGCTCGGGCAGCCGGCTGACCGAGCCGTCCGCGCCGATGACCGTCACCGTGTTGGTGTCGGCGCCGAAGACCAGGTCCGGACCGACCTCGTTGACAACGATCAGGTCGGCCCGCTTCCGGGCGAGTTTCGCCCGGCCGTTGGCCTCGGCATCGCCGGTCTCGGCGGCGAACACCACCAGCACCTGCCCTGGTCGTTTGCGCTGGCCGAGCTCCGCCGCGATGTCCGGGTTCGTGACGAGCTCGATGGTGGGTGCGACACCGTCGTCCGACTTCTTGATTTTGCCAGTCGCGTACGTCGCGGGCCGGAAATCGGCCGGAGCCGCCGCCATCACCACCGCGTCGGCCTCGACGGCGGCCTTGACTGTCGCCTCCCGCAACTCGGCGGTGGTGCCCACCCGGATCAGGTCGACCCCGGCCGGGTCGGCGAGGCCGACGTTGGCCGAGATGACCGTGACCCGGGCACCCCTGGCGACCGCCGCGCGGGCGAACGCGTACCCCTGCTTGCCCGACGAGCGGTTGCCCAGGAAACGCACCGGGTCGAGGGGCTCGCGGGTGCCACCGGCGGTGACCACCACCCGGCGACCGGCCAGGTCGGCGGGGGCGGAGTCGCCGCGGGCCAGGAGCCGACCGGCGACGGCGAAGATCTCCGCCGGGTCGGGCAGCCGACCCTTGCCGGTGTCGGCGCCGGTGAGCCGGCCGACGGCGGGCTCGATGACCCGGACCCCCCGGGAGCGCAACGTGGCCACGTTGGCCACAGTGGCGGGGTGCTCCCACATCTCGGTGTGCATGGCCGGGGCCAGCAGGACCGGGCAGCGGGCGGTCAGCAGGGTGTTGGTCAGCAGGTCGTCGGCGAGGCCGTGGGCGGCCTTGGCGAGCAGGTCGGTGGTGGTCGGCGCGACCACCACCAGGTCGGCCTGCTTACCGAGCCGGACGTGCGGCACCTCGTGGACGTCGGTCCAGACGTCGTCGGCGACCGGTTGACCGGAGAGCGCGGCCCAGGTCGGCGCTCCAACGAAGCGGAGCGCCGACGCGGTTGGCACGACCCGAACCCGGTGACCCGATTCGGTGAAGAGTCGCAGCAGCTCGCACGCCTTGTAGGCGGCGATGCCGCCACCGACCCCGAGGACGATCGAGGCGGACATCGGCCAGCGGGGGCTTACGGCTGGTCGGTCGGCTCGGCGGTGAGCAGGCCCGAGTTGATCTCGCGCATGGCGATGGAGAGGGGCTTCTCCTGCGGGGTGGTCTCGACGAGCGGGCCGACGTACTCCAGCAGACCCTCACCGAGCTGGCTGTAGTAGGCGTTGACCTGGCGCGCGCGCTTGGCGGCGAAGATGACCAGCGCGTACTTCGACGTCGTCTTCTCGAGGAGCTCGTCGATCGGCGGGTTGGTGATGCCTTCGGGGTTGGCGATGGATCCCACGAATTAACCTCTGCGTCTTTCGAGCCGCGCGGACGCGGTGCTGAGTCTCAACGGCGGCCGGCCGTCAGCCACGCACGCGCGACCAGGCCGGATCCGGATAAGAAGAACCGAGTAAGCCTACCAGCTCCTCGACCACCCGTTCGGTGAGGTCGTGGGTCAGCGTGTGCTCGACGGTGGCGGCCACCGTGGCGTCGGGCGCGTACCCGGGTGGGCTCAGCAACACCAGCCGGGCATCGGGCAGGCGCGCCCGGACCAGTGGGACGCCGCGCAGGTCGAGCGGGAGCAGCACCGGCTGCCCGGCGTCGAGCCGGGCGCGCAACGGTGGGTACGGGGTGCCCCGGCGGTGCGAACCGATCCGGGACCACTCCAGCAGCTCGCCGTCGACGATCCGTCGATCGAACTCGGCGGGGGCGAGGAAGACGCGGTCCACCCCGTCGATCTCCGACTCCCGGCGCGGCCTGGTGGTTGCCGCGACCGGGATCCACACGGACGGAGAACGCGCCCGGACGAGCTCGACGACACTCTCCCTGCCGGAACCCGAAGGTCCAGCCAGGACAGTGAGCCGAGCCGCCGGGCGCGCCTCGTCATCCGTGCTCACTGCTTGTTTCTACACGCTGCCAGGTTCAGTTGGCGGCGAACTCTCCAAGCAGTGCCTTGCGCTGCTGCTCGCCGAGGCCACGCAGGCGACGGCTGTCGGCGATCTTGAGCTTCTCCATGATCTGGGTAGCCCGGATCTTGCCGATGCCCGGCATGGCCTGCAGGACGGCCGACACCTTGAGCTTGCCAACGACGTCGTCGCTCTCGGCCCGCTCGAGGACGGCACCGAGGGTGGTCTTGCCCTGCTTGAGCTGCTCCTTCAGCTGAGCACGGGCCTTGCGGATCTCCGCGGCCTTCTCGAGCGCGGCAGCGCGTTGTTCGGGGGTCAGTGACGGGAGCGGCACCAGTTCTCCTCAGGTCCCTATCGCGGCGGGCGGGGCGCACCGCCGCATCTGTGAAACGTGGTGTCGCTGTGAACCAAGGGGTCCATGGTTCCCAGCGCGGGGAAAACTAGCGGCCAACGGAGCTTTCGGCAACGTGGGGGCCGCATGATCACCGTAGAGTGACCGACCCGTCAGTCAGTCACCGGGCAGGCAGGACGGCCCGACAGTCGACCAACACGCGGTCCGCGGCGGCCCGCAGCGCGGCCACATCAGGGCCTGCCGAGAGCACTTCCCGGGAGTACGACGGGAGCACCGAGGCAAGGCTCGAACCGAAGACGGTACGCAGATCGGCCGCGCCGCCACCCTGCGCGCCGAGCCCCGGAGCGAGCAGTGGGCCGCCCACACCGGAGAGGTCGTGACCGGTGTCACCGATGGTCGCGCCGACCACCAGACCGAAGCTCCCGAGCGGCGACGCACCCCTGTTGAGCTGGGAAATCTCGTCGATAACGGTTTGCGCCACGGTGCGTCCGTCGGCCGTGACGGCCCGCTGGACGGCCGCGCCCTCGGGGTTGGAGGTGAGGGCCAGGACGAACACCCCGCCGCCGTGCTCGGCGGCCAGTTCGAACATCGGCGCCAGCGAACCGACTCCGAGGTAGGGGCTCGCGGTGACCGCGTCGACATACACGGGGCTGGATGGATCAAGGTACGCGGCGGCGTACGCGCTCACCGTCGAGCCGATGTCGCCGCGCTTGACGTCGAGCAGAACGAGCGAGCCGGCATCTCGTAACTGTCGGATAGTTGACTCAAGAATCGCCACACCTCGGGACCCGAACCGCTCGAAAAAGGCCGACTGAGGCTTGACTACCGCAACCCGGTCACCGAGGGCGTCCACAACGGTCCGGCTGAAGCGGTCGAGCCCCTGAACGTCGTCCGGGAGGCCCCACTGGGCCAGCAGACCGGGATGCGGGTCGATGCCCACACAGAGTGGGCCCCGCTCGGTGATCGCCCGGTGCAGCCGGGTACCGAAGCTCTCCATCGGAGTGTTCCCCTCTTCTCGTCCGGGCGGCTGACCCGCCCGGGTAACCCGTCGACCCGGTGGCCGGGCCGACTCAGCCGGCCGCCACCGCCGCCGCCACCCCGGTCGCGATCCGGGCCAGGTCGACGTCGTCGGTGACGTACGGCGGCATCGTGTAGATCAGGTCGCGGAACGGACGCAGCCACACCCCCTGGGCGACAGCGGCCGCGGTCGCCGCGCCGAGGTCGACCTCGTGATCGAGCTGGACCACGCCGATCGCGCCGAGGACCCGTACGTCGGCCACGCCCGGCGTACCGCGCAGGGGCTCCAGACCGGCGCGCAGGCCGGCGCCGACCCTGGCGACCTGGCCGGCCCAGTCTCCGGCCCGCAGCAGCCCGATGGAGGCGTTGGCCACCGCGCAGGCCAACGGGTTGCCCATGAACGTGGGCCCGTGCGCCAGCACGCCGGTCGCCGAGATGCCCCGGGCGACCTCGGCGGTGCACACTGTCGCCGCGAGGGTCAGGTACCCGCCGGTCAACGCCTTGCCCACACAGAGCACGTCCGGCGTCACAGCGGCGTGCTCGGCGGCGAACATCTCGCCGGTACGGCCGAACCCGGTGGCGATCTCGTCGAAGATCAGCAGAATCCCGTGGGCGCGGGTCACCTCGCGCAGCACCCGCAGGTAACCCGGGTGGTGGAAGCGCATCCCGCCGGCGCCCTGGACGACGGGCTCGACGATCACGGCGGCCAACTCGTCGGCGTGCCGCTCGACCGTCTCCACAAGCGCCGCCACGTACGCGTCGTCGGGCGGATCGGTGAAACCGCCCGGCGGCACCGGGGCGAACACCTGCCGGGGCAGCACGTCGCCCCACAGGTGGTGCATCCCGCCCTCCGGGTCGCAGACGCTCATCGGATGGAACGTGTCGCCGTGGTAGCCACCCCGCCAGGTCGCCAGCCGACGCCGCTGGGGCCGCCCGACGGCCCGCTGGTACTGCAGGCACATCTTCACCGCCACCTCGACGCTGACCGAGCCGGAGTCGGCCAGGAACACGTGCTCCAGGCCGTCCGGGGTCAGCTCGACCAGGGTCCGGGCGAGCTGCACCGCCGGCTCGTGGGTGAGCCCGCCGAACATCACGTGGCTCATCCGGCCGAGCTGGTTGGTCACCGCCGCGTCCAGCACCGGGTGCCGGTACCCGTGGATGGCCGCCCACCAGGACGACATCCCGTCCACCAGCTCCCGGCCGTCGGCCAGGGTCAGCCGTACCCCCTCGGCGCCGCGCACCACGTACGGCGGGTTGGCCGGCGGCAGCGCGGCATACGGATGCCAGACGTGCGCCCGGTCGGCGGCCAGGATCTCCTCGGGTGTCACGGGTACTCCTTCCAGACACGGACGGGCCGGGCGGTGGGCGTCGCGCGGCCGAGTCGGGTCATGCGTTCGCGCCCTTTGCTCTGCTTCACCGGACGCAACACCCGGGGTCCGGATATCGGACGCCGGCCGGTGCGTGGGTTGAAGCAGAGCAAAGGGCGCCAGGTGAGGGTGGCGTCCCGGGCTCGGAGCCGATGCGGCGGCGAACCGACGCGGGTCGGCCCACCGCACCGGCCCCGCCCGGGAGCGGTCACCGGCCGGCGACCGCGTCCGGTGCCGCCGTTGTGGCCACCGCGCGGGCGGCGGCGCGGACCAGTGCCGGTCCTCGGTAGATGAAGCCGGTGTAGAGCTGCACCAGGGCGGCGCC
Organism: Micromonospora sp. NPDC048843; assembly: GCF_040649965.1. Classification (NCBI taxonomy): domain Bacteria; kingdom Bacillati; phylum Actinomycetota; class Actinomycetes; order Micromonosporales; family Micromonosporaceae; genus Micromonospora; species Micromonospora sp. NPDC048843. Next base: position 45,022 of record NZ_JBEZGJ010000003.1, on the reverse strand, counting down.
GGCATCGAACATCCGCGCCGCGTCGTCCGGGTCCAGCACCCCGCCGACGCCGACGATCGGCAGCCGCCCGCCGGTCTCGGAGTGGACGAAGGCGACCACGTCGCGGGCCCGTCCGGTGAGCGGCCGACCGGAGAGGCCACCGGCCTGCTCGCCACGCTCGACGTCGACGCCCGCGAGGCCGTCCCGGGACAGGGTGGTGTTGGTGGCGATCACCCCGGCGGCGCCCCGGGCCAGGCAGACCTCCAGCAGCTCGGCGATCGCCGCCTCGGTCAGGTCTGGTGCGATCTTGACCAGCACCGGCTTCTCCCCCACCAGCGCGCCGAGCAGCGCGTCCAGGTGGGCACGGTCCTGCAACGACCGCAGACCCGGCGTGTTCGGTGAGGACACGTTCACGGCGAAGTAGTCGCCGTGCCCGCGCAACGCCCGGTACGAGGCGAGGTAGTCCTCGACCGCCTCGTCCAGCGGGGTCACCTTGGACTTGCCCAGCGAGATGCCCAGCGGCACCCCGAGCGGGCGCGGCAGCGCCGCCAACCGGGCGGCCAACGCCGCGGCGCCGGCGTTGTTGAAGCCCATCCGGTTGACCACCGCCTCGCTGGCCGGCAGCCGGAACAGCCGCGGCCGGGGGTTGCCCGGCTGGGCGTGCGCGGTGACGGTGCCGACTTCCACGAAACCGAAGCCGAGCGCCGGCCAGGCCGGCAGCGCCGCGCCGTCCTTGTCCATCCCGGCGGCCAACCCGACCGGGTTGGGGAACCGCACCCCGAACACGGTGCGCGGCGCGTCGACCGCGTAGCGGGCCCGCAGCGCGGCGAGCGCGGCCGGCCGCCGCGACAGGGCCGCCAACCGCCGCAGCGTCCACTCGTGCGCCGCCTCGGCGTCCCCACCCCCGAGCCGGAACAGCAACGGCCGTACCGCCTGCTCGAACACTGTCACTGGGCCGCCCGCAGGATGGCGTGCAGGTCCTGCAGGGGGCGTACCTGCATGTCGCCGCGGATGCGCGCCTCGATGCCCATCACCGCCGCGGCGGCGCCGGGGACCGTGGTGATGCAGGGGATGTCCGCGGTGACGGCGGCGCTGCGGATCTCGTAGCCGTCGGAGCGGGCGCTGGCACCCGAGCCCTGCGGCGTGTTGATCACCAGCGCCACGTGGCCGCCGCCGATCAGCGACACCGCGTCGTCGCCCGCACCGGCCTGGTAGTGCTTACGGATCTGCTCACAGGCGATGCCGTGCCGGCGCAGCACCTCGGCCGTGCCGGCGGTGGCGACGATCTCGAAGCCCAGATCGGCCAGCCGCTTGATCGGGAAGATCATGCCGCGCTTGTCCCGGTTGGCCACCGAGACGAAGATCTTCCCGGCGGTCGGCAGCGACCCGTACGCGGCCGACTGGCTCTTGGCGAAGGCGTGCCCGAAGTTGGTGTCGATGCCCATCACCTCGCCTGTCGACTTCATCTCCGGCCCGAGCAGCGAGTCGATCCCCTTGCCCGCGCGGGTCCGGAAACGCTTGAACGGCAACACCGCCTCCTTGACCGCGACCGGCGCGTCGGCGGGCATCGTGCCCCCGTCCCCCGTCGCCGGAAGCAGGCCCTCGGCGCGCAGCTCGGCGATGCTCGCTCCGAGCGCGATCCGGGCCGCCGCCTTGGCCAGCGGCACCGCCGTGGCCTTGGAGACGAACGGGACGGTCCGCGACGCGCGCGGGTTGGCCTCCAGCACGTAGAGCACGTCGTCCTTGAGGGCGTACTGCACGTTGAGCAGGCCACGGACCCCGACGCCACGCGCGATGGCCTCGGTGTAGCGGCGGACCTCGACCAGGTGCGAGCCCGCGAGGGTGATCGGCGGGAGCGCGCAGGACGAGTCGCCGGAGTGGATGCCCGCCTCCTCGATGTGCTCCATCACGCCGCCGATGTAGACCTCGCCGTCGGCGTCGCACAGCGCGTCCACGTCGATCTCGATGGCGTCGTCGAGGAACCGGTCCACCAGCACCGGGTGGTCCGGGGAGATGTCGGTGGCCCGGCCGATGTAGTCGCGAAGCGTCGGGTCGTCGTAGACGATCTCCATGCCCCGCCCGCCCAGCACGTACGACGGCCGGACCAGCACCGGGTAGCCGATCTCGTCGGCGATCGTCTTCGCCTCGTCGTACGAGGTGGCCATGCCGTGCGCCGGCGCGCGCAGGCCGGCACGGGCCAGCACCGCGCCGAACGCGCCGCGCTCCTCGGCCAGGTGGATCGACTCCGGCGAGGTGCCGACGATCGGCACACCGGCGTTCTTGAGCCGCTGCGCCAGCCCCAGCGGGGTCTGCCCGCCGAGTTGGACGACCACACCGACCACACCCGGCCCGCCGGCCGCCCGACCGGACGAGTCCTCGGCGTGCCAGACCTCAAGGACGTCCTCGAAGGTCAACGGCTCGAAGTAGAGCCGGTCGGCGGTGTCGTAGTCGGTGGAGACCGTCTCCGGGTTGCAGTTGACCATCACGGTCTCGTAACCGGCCGACCGCAACGCCTGCACCGCGTGCACACAGGAGTAGTCGAACTCGATGCCCTGCCCGATCCGGTTCGGGCCGGAGCCCAGGATCAGCACCTTCGGCCGATCCGACGGCACGACCTCGGTCTCCAGGTCGTACGTCGAGTAGTGGTACGGCGTGGTCGCCTCGAACTCGGCCGCGCAGGTGTCCACTGTCTTGTAGACCGGGCGCACGTCCAGTCGGTGGCGCAGGGTCCGTACGCCGTCCTCGGCGGCCAGCTCCGGACGCAGCGCGGCGAGCTGCCGATCGGACAGACCGGCCCGCTTGGCACGACGCAGCAGATCGGCGTCGAGCACCGGCGCGTCGACGATCTCGGCGCGCAGCTCGATCAGCGCGGCGATCTGGTCCAGGAACCACGGGTCGATCCCGCCGGACGCCTCGGCCACCTCGGCGATCGACGCCCCGAGCCGCAGCGCCCGCTCCACCGTGTACAGCCGGCCGTCGTGCGGGATCCGCAGCGCGGCGAGGGTGTCGGCCAGGGTGACGCCCGCCGGGTCCGGCACACTCCAGAAACCGGCCGACTTGGTTTCCATCGAGCGCATCGCCTTGTTCAGCGCCTCGGTGAAGTTGCGCCCGAGGCTCATCGCCTCACCCACCGACTTCATCGTCGTGGTCAGCTCCGGGTCGGCGCCGGGGAACTTCTCGAACGCGAACCGGGGGATCTTCACCACCACGTAGTCGAGGGTCGGCTCGAACGCCGCCGGGGTCTTCAGGGTGATGTCGTTGGGGATCTCGTCGAGGGTGTAGCCGATGGCCAGCTTCGCGGCGATCTTCGCGATCGGGAAGCCGGTCGCCTTGGAGGCCAGCGCCGAGGACCGCGACACCCGGGGGTTCATCTCGATCACGACGATCCGACCGTCGACCGGGTTGACAGCGAACTGGATGTTGCAGCCGCCGGTGTCCACCCCGACCTCGCGCAGCACGGCGATGCCCAGGTCACGCAGGCGCTGGTACTCCCGGTCGGTGAGCGTCATGGCCGGGGCCACTGTGACGCTGTCGCCGGTGTGCACACCCATCGGGTCGATGTTCTCGATCGAGCAGACCACCACCACGTTGTCGTGCCGGTCGCGCATCAGCTCGAGCTCGTACTCCTTCCAGCCGAGCACGCTCTCCTCGATGAGCACCTCGTGCACCGGGCTGGCGGACAGGCCGTCGCCGGCGATACGGGCCAGGTCCTCCGGGGTGTGCGCCATGCCGGAACCCAGGCCACCCATCGTGAACGACGGCCGGATCACCACCGGCAGGCCCAGCTCGGCGACTGTCGCCTCGACCTCGTCCATCGAGTGGCAGACCCGCGAGCGGGGCACCAGCCCGGTCGGGTCGTCGACACCCAGCCGTACGCCGGCCTTCGCCACGATCTCCTTGAACAGCTGCCGGTCCTCGCCCCGGTTGATGGCGTCGATGTTCGCGCCGATCAGCTCCACGCCGTACTTCTCCAGGACGCCGGCCTCGTGCAGGGCGACGGCAGTGTTCAGCGCTGTCTGCCCGCCGAGGGTCGCGAGGATCGCGTCCGGGCGCTCCTTGGCGATGACCAGCTCCACGAACTCCGGGGTGATCGGCTCGACGTAGGTCGCGTCGGCGAACTCCGGGTCCGTCATGATCGTCGCCGGGTTGGAGTTGACCAGGCTGACCCGGATCCCCTCGCTGCGCAGCACCCGGCACGCCTGGGTGCCGGAGTAGTCGAACTCGCAGGCCTGCCCGATGACGATCGGCCCGGAGCCGATCACGAGGATGTGCTTGAGATCGGTCCGCTTAGGCATTGCTGCGCCCCTTGCTGTGGGTCCGGCCCTCGATGAGATCGGCGAATCGGTCGAAGAGGTAGTCCGCGTCGTGCGGACCGGCCGCCGCCTCCGGGTGGTACTGGACGGTGAACGCGGGCAGGTCCACGGCCCGCAACCCCTCGACCACGTTGTCATTGAGGCAGACGTGCGACACCCGTACGCCACCGAAGTCGGTGTCGATCACCTGGTCGGGGACGACAGCGCCGTTGCCCGAGCCGGGGACCTGCACGGCGAAGCCGTGGTTGTGGCTGGTCACCTCGACCTTGCCGGTGACCCGGTCGAGCACCGGCTGGTTGATCCCCCGGTGGCCGTAGCCCAGCTTGTAGGTGCCGAAGCCGAGCGCCCGGCCGAGGATCTGGCTGCCGAAGCAGATGCCGAACAGCGGCACCTCCCGCCGCAGCGCCTCGCGGGCCAGCTCCACCGGGGCGTCGGCGGTGGCCGGGTCGCCCGGGCCGGGTGACAGGAAGATCGCGTCGGCGCCGGTGGCGAGCATCTGGTCGATGCTCGACGACGCCGGCAGCACGTGGGTGGTCACCCCACGGGTGGCCAGCCGACGCGGCACGTTGCGCTTGATGCCCAGGTCCAGCGCGGCCACCGTGAAGCGGTGCTCGCCCAGGGCCTCGACGACGTACGGCTCGGCGGTGCTCACCTCGGCGGACAGGTCCGCGCCGACCATCTGCGGCGTCTGGCGGACCCGGGCCAGCAGGCTCTGCGGGTCGTTGTCGATGCTGGAGATGCCCACCCGCATGGCGCCCCGCTCGCGCAGGTGCCGGGTCAGCGCCCGGGTGTCCACCCCGCTGATGCCCACCACACCCTCGGTGGCGAGGCGGTCCTCCAGACCACCGGTGGCCCGCCAGTTCGAGCCGATCCGGGCCGGGTCGCGCACGACGTAGCCGGCCACCCAGATCCGACCGGACTCGTCGTCCTCGCCGTTGACGCCGGTGTTGCCGATGTGCGGCGCGGTCTGCACCACCACCTGACGGTGGTACGACGGGTCGGTGAGGGTCTCCTGGTAGCCGGTCATGCCGGTGTTGAAGACCGCCTCGCCGAAGGTCTCTCCGACGCTGCCGTACGCCTCGCCGGGGAACGTGCGCCCATCCTCCAGCACCAGGATTGCGGGTCTGCGCTTGACCATTACTTGACAGCCTTTCCGTCCAGGACCGTCGGCTCGCCGCGCAGGAAGGTCGCCACGATGCGACCCGGCAGCGTCATGCGGGCGTACGGGGTGTTGCGACTGCGACTGGCCAGTTCCGTCGGCTCGATGGTGCGACGGACGGCCGGGTCGATCAGGGTCAGGTTCGCCGGGACACCCGGCGCGGGGTCGACGCCGTGTCCGGTGAGGCCGGCGATCCGTGCGGGGGTGCGCGACATCCGCTCGGCGATCAGGTCCCACTCGGGGCCGAGCACGTCCAGCGCGATGGAGAGGGCCGTCTCCAGACCGAGCATCCCCGGTCGGGCGTACGCCCACTCGCACTCCTTGTCCTCCACCGCGTGCGGGGCGTGGTCGGTGGCGATCACGTCGATCACCCCGTCGGCGAGGGCGGCACGCAGCGCGGCGATGTCCGCGGCGGTACGCAGCGGCGGGTTCACCTTGTAGACCGGGTCGTAGGTCTCCGCCCGTTCGTCGGTGAGCAGCAGGTGGTGCGGGGTCACCTCGGCGGTCACGCGTACCCCGCGTGCCTTTGCCTGGCGCAGCACCTCGACGCTGCCCGCGGTGGAGACGTGGCAGACGTGCAGTCGGCCGCCCACGTGCTCGGCGAGCAGCACGTCCCGGGCGATGATCGCCTCCTCGGCGACCGCCGGCCAGCCGATCAGGCCGAGCCGGGTGGAGACCTCGCCCTCGTGCATCTGGGCGCCCTCGGTGAGCCGGGGCTCCTCGGCGTGCTGGGCGATGATCCCGTCGAACGCCTTGACGTACTCCAGGGCTCGGCGCATCAACTTCGGGTCGGCGACGCAGTGCCCGTCGTCGGAGAAGATCCGCACCCGGGCCGCCGAGTCGGCCATCGCGCCCAGTTCGGCCAGCCGCTCGCCGGCCAGCCCGACTGTGACAGCGCCGATCGGTTGCACGTCGACCAGGCCGGCCTCCCGGCCGAGCCGCCAGACCTGCTCGACAACGCCGGCGGTGTCCGCCACCGGGGAGGTGTTGGCCATCGCGCAGACCGCCGTGTAGCCGCCCAGCGCCGCCGCCCGGGAACCGGACTCGACGGTCTCGGCGTCCTCCCGGCCGGGCTCGCGCAGGTGGGTGTGCAGGTCGACGAGGCCGGGCAGGGCGACCAGGCCGGTGCCGTCGACGACTGTGGCGTCCGGCGCGGTCAGGCCGGGACCGACCTCGGCGATCACGCCGTCGCGGATCAGCAGGTCGGTCGGCGCGGCGCCGACGACACTCACGCTGGTGATCAGGTACGCGGTCACCGGTTGTTCCCTCCGAGCAGCAGGTAAAGGACAGCCATCCGCACGGAAACCCCGTTGGTGACCTGTTCGACGATGGTGGAGCGGGGTGAGTCGGCGACCTCGGGGGTGATCTCCATCCCCCGGTTCATCGGGCCGGGGTGCATGACGATCGCGTGCTCGGGCAGCCGGCGCATCCGCGGCCCGTCCAGGCCGTAGCGGCGGGCGTACTCGCGCGCGGAGGGGAAGTAGGAGTCGTTCATCCGCTCCCGCTGCACCCGCAGCATCATCACCACGTCCACGTTCGGCAGGACGGCGTCGAGGTCGTAGGAGACGTCGGTGCCGGGCGCGAGGGCGCCCGCGATGTCGACCGGGATGAGGGTCGGCGGGCCGACCAGGGTGACCTTGGCGCCGAGGGTGGAGAGCAGCAGCACGTTGGAGCGGGCCACCCGGGAGTGCAGCACGTCCCCGACCACAGCGACCGACAGGCCGGCGAGCCGGCCCAGCCGGGCCCGCATGGTGTACGCGTCCAGCAGCGCCTGGGTGGGGTGCTCGTGGGTGCCGTCGCCGGCGTTGACGACCGACCCGTCCACCCAGTTGGCCAGGCGGTGCGGCGCGCCGGAGGCGGGGTGTCGGATGACGACGGCGTCCGCGCCCATGGCCTGCAGGGTCAACGCGGTGTCCTTCAGACTCTCACCCTTGGTGACGCTGGACCCCTTCGCGGAAAAGTTGATCACGTCGGCGCTGAGTCGCTTCGCCGCCGCCTCGAACGAGATCCGGGTACGCGTGGAGTCCTCGTAGAAGAGGTTCACCACCGTCCGTCCGCGCAGCGCGGGAAGCTTCTTGATCTCCCGGCCGGCGACGGTGGCCATCTCGGCGGCGGTGTCCAGGATCTCGGTGGCGGTGTCGGCGTCCAGGTCCCCGCCAGAGAGCAAGTGTTTGATCATGAGGCAGTTCCCCCGTAGAGCTTGACCTCGTCCGTCCCGTCGATCTCGGCGAGCGTCACCTTGACGCTCTCGGCGAGCGAGGTCGGGATGTTCTTCCCGACGTAGTCGGCGCGGATCGGCAACTCCCGGTGGCCCCGGTCGACCAGCACGGCGAGCTGCACCGAGGCCGGGCGGCCCACGTCGTTGAGCGCGTCGAGCGCGGCCCGGACGGTGCGACCGGAGAAGAGCACATCGTCGACCAGGATGACCCGTTTGCCGTCGATCCCGTCGGCGGGAAGCTCGGTCGGACCCACCGCGCGGGTGGCGTGCCGACGGAGGTCGTCGCGGTACAGGGTGATGTCGAGCACACCGACCGGAACGACGACGTCCTCGAAGGTGCTGATCCGGTCCGCGAGCCGCCGGGCGAGGGGGGTGCCCCGGGTGGGAATCCCGAGCAGCACCGTGTTGGCGGCGCCCTGGGTCTTCTCCAGGATCTGGTGGGCGATGCGGTCGACCACGCGTTGCACGTCGGCGCTGGCGAGGATCACCTTCACCGAGGGTTGTTGCGGTGGTGACGAGCGGGCAGCCGGTGGGTATGCCACGGCGGACCTCCTTCCCCGCCTCACGGGACGGGTCGTTAAAGGATGTCGGGCACCTCCGGCCGGACCGCTCAGCAGACCTGGGCCGGGGCTTCCGCCACGTTACCAGTGGTCACCGGGGTGATGGACGGCGGCCGCTGACCACCGGGTCAGGTACCGGAAAAGGGGAAAACTCCCCGGACGCTCCGCAACGGGAGGGGCACGACCACTTGACCACGTGTCGCATTCCCCGTACCGTCACGCTCCGTAGCGATCGACGGGAGAACCCCGAGCAGCACTGGGAGTGTCCGAATGCCCTCTGAATACGCCAAGTCTCTGGGCGCCCGCCTGCGCTCCATCCGCCAGCAGCAGGGTCTTTCCCTGCAGGGTGTGGAGGAGAAGTCGAACGGGCGGTGGAAGGCCGTGGTGGTCGGCTCGTACGAGCGTGGCGACCGGGCCGTGACGGTGTCCCGTCTGGCCGAGTTGGCCGAGTTCTACCGCGTACCCGTCTCGGAGCTGCTGCCTGACGGCAGTGGCGTCCGCCACGAGCCCACCAGCAAGATTGTCCTGGACCTGGAGCGGCTCTACGACGAGGCCTCCGAGGACCTGGCCTACGTCGCCCGCTACGCCCGCGCCATCCAGCAGCAGCGCGGCGACTACAACGGCCGGGTGCTCTCCATCCGCGCCGACGACCTGCGGGCACTCGCGATCGTGTACGACGCCTCACCGTCAGGCCTGATCGAGCGGCTCACCGAGCACGGCGTGCTGGTGGCCGACCCCCGGGCGTTCTTCGCCTCCTGATCTGCCGCTCCACCTGATCTGCCGCTCCACCGAAAGGGCCCGTGCCAACTGGCACGGGCCCTTTTCGGATGTGCGGTGTTCGGTGGGACGCTCAGCGGGTGGCGTACTCGGCGATCCGGCCGAGCACCCCGTTGAGGAAGCGCGGCGAATCGTCAGTCGACATCTGCCGAGCCAGCTCCACTGCCTCGCTGATCGCCACCGCGTCGTCGATCTCGTCGACGTAGAGCAACTCGTAGACGGCGATCCGGGCCAGATTACGGTCGACGACCGGCATCCGCTCCAGCGTCCAACCCTCGGCGTAGCTGGCGATCAGCTCGTCGATCCGGTTGAGATGCTCGGCAACCCCCTCGACCAGGCCCACCGCGTAGCCCAGATGCTCCGGCCGGGGCTGCTCGATGCGCTGCACGTAGCCGGCGAGCACCTCCACCGGAGGCTTGTCCCGAAGGTCGGCCTCGTAAAGGACATCCAGCGCCCGCTTGCGCGCCTTGCGGCGCGCCGGCATCTGCTGCTTGGAACCCTCAGCCATCAGGCGCGGCCGAGGTAACGGCCGTCGCGGGTGTCGACCTTGATCTTCTCGCCGGTGGTGATGAACAGCGGAACCGGCACTGTGGCGCCGGTCTCCACTGTCGCCGGCTTGGTGCCGCCGGTCGAACGGTCGCCCTGCAGGCCCGGCTCGGTGTAGGTGACCTCCAGCACGACGCTGGTGGGCAGCTCGATGTAGAGCGGCACACCCTCGTGCTGGGCGACTGTCGCCTCCGCCTCGGGCAGCAGGTAGTTGGCTGCCTCACCGACGGTGCCACCGGGCACGGTGATCTGGTCGAAGGTCTCCAGATCCATGAAGACGAAGTCCTCACCGTCGGCGTACAGGTACTGCATCGTGCGCTTGTCAACGGTCGCGGTTTCGACCTTGGTGCCCGCGTTGAAGGTCTTGTCGACCACCTTCCCGGACAGCACGTTCTTCAGCGTGGTGCGCACGAAGGCACCACCCTTACCGGGCTTGACGTGCTGGAACTCGACGACGGCCCAGAGCTCGCCGTCCAGGTTGAGTACCAGGCCGTTTTTGAGGTCGTTGGTGGAGGCCATTTCCTGCCTTGATCATCAATTGGCGGACAGACCTGGCAAGTCTACAAGCTGCGTCGAATCGGACGGTCCCCCGTTCGGAGCGCCCGGTCGGTGGGCCCTCAGCGGGTGGCGAGATGCTGCAGAGCGAGACGATAGCCGTCGATACCGAGACCGCAGATCACCCCGGTCGCCACCGCCGAGACCACCGAGTGGTGCCGGAACTCCTCACGGGTGTGGATGTTGGAGATGTGCACCTCCAGCAGCGGCCCCCGCAGCATGGCGCAGGCGTCCCGCACCGCGTACGAGTAGTGCGACCAGGCGGCCGGGTTGAGCACGACAGCGGCGCCCTCGTCGGCCGCCGTGTGCAGCCAGCCGAGCAGCTCGTGCTCCGCGTCGGTCTGCCGCACCGTCACCGCCAGCCCCAACTCCCGACCGGTGCTCTCGCAGAGCGCCACCAGGTCCGCGTAGCTGGTCGCGCCGTACACATCGGGCTCGCGGGTGCCCAGCCGGGCCAGGTTCGGCCCATTCAACACGTAGACCTTCACGCGGTTGCCACCTCGCGGTAGGCGGCCTCCAGCAACGCGTCGTCGGGGCCCTCCAACATCGCCGGGCGGGCCAGCCCGTCGAGCACCACGAAGCGCAGCCGACTGCCCCGGGTCTTCTTGTCCACCCGCATCGCGGCCAACAGCTGCGGCCAGGCGTCGGCCGGGTAGCTCACCGGCAGGCCCAGCGCGCTCAGTGTGACCCGGTGCCGGTCGGCGGTCGGCGCGTCCAGCCGCCCGGCGAGCCGGGCGAGGGTGGCCGCGTACACCAGACCGACGGCGACGGCGTGGCCGTGCCGCCAGCGGTAGCCCTCGTTCTGCTCGATGGCGTGGGCCAGGGTGTGCCCGTAGTTGAGCACCTCCCGCAGGCCCGACTCGCGCAGGTCGCCCGCGACCACGTCGGCCTTGACCCGGATGGCCCGCTCGATCAGCTCCCGGCTCACCGGTCCTCGGGGGTCGGTGGCGACCTCCGGGTCGTCCTCGATGAGATGCAGGATCGTCGGGTCGGCGATGAAACCGCACTTGACGACCTCGGCCAGCCCGGCCGCCAGGTCGACAGCGGGCAGGCTGTCCAGAGTGGCCAGGTCGGCCAACACCCCGACCGGCGGGTGGAACGCGCCCACCAGGTTCTTGCCGGCGGCCGTGTTGATGCCCGTCTTGCCGCCCACCGCGGCGTCGACCATGCCCAGCAGCGAGGTCGCCACCGGCACCCAGCGCACCCCCCGCAACCAGCAGGCCGCGACGAAGCCGGCCAGGTCGGTCACCGCCCCGCCGCCCACCCCGACCACCGCGTCGGTACGGGTGAAGCCGGCCGCTCCGAGCCGGTCCCAGCAGGACGCGGCCACCTCGATGTGCTTTCCCGACTCGGCGTCGGGCACCTCGATCGGCAGTGGCTCGACGCCGGCGGCGCGCAGGCGTTCGCCGAGCGCGTCCGCGAGGGCCTTGAGCGGAGGCGCGTGCAACACCGCGACCCGGGTCGCGCCGGGCAGCAGGCCAGGCAGCGCACCCAGCAGGTCACGTCCCACCAAGACGTCGTACGGCCGCTCGCCGCCGACCGGAATTCGGGTCACCTCGTCCATCGCCGGCAGCCTAGTCCAGCGGGCGGCGCGGCGAGGGCGGCTGTCCACCTGCTGGCCGAGCGGCCCAGTCCGCCAACCGGCGGGCGTGCTCGGCCACCGCAGCGCGCAGCGCGTCCGGATGCCGCACTGTGAACGGACACCCCAGTCCGGCGAGGAGCGCCGCCATCCCGGGCAGGCTCTCCGCTCGGGCCCGCAGGAGCACCCCGTCGGTGGTGGCGGTCAACTCGGCGACGCTGGGCGGGATGCGGCGGCGGGCGGCGACCAGGTCGGTCTCCAGCACGACCTCCACCTCGTGCGTGTACGGCACGCCGGCCAGCGACCGGGTCACCCAGGCCACCGCCTCGAAGCCGTCCGGCACTGTGAACGTCGCCACGCCGGGCGTCACCGTGCCGATCCGGTCCAGTCGGAAGGTGCGGATCTCCCCGCGTCGGTGGTCGTGGCCGGTGACATACCAACGGCCGGAGTGGAAGACCAGCCCGTACGGGTCGAGCTCGCGGTGCGACTGCTCGCCGCGCCAGGAGCGGTAGTCCAGCGCCACCCGCTGTCGGTGCCGGGTGGCCGAGGCCAGCGCGAGCAGGGTGCCCGACGCCGGTCCGCGTTCCGGCTCCGGACGACGCAGGGTGAAGCCCAGGTGCTCCTGGACGGCGGCGAGCCGGTCGGCGAGCGCCGCCGGCAGCACCCGGCGGATCTTCGCCAGGGCGGTGGCGGTGGCGGGCTGTTCGGTGGCGAGCCCGACCCGTTCGGCGACGACGAGGCCGAGCAGCACGGCCACCGCCTCGTCGTCGGTGAGCATCAGTGGGGGCAGCTTGTAGCCGGAGTGCAGCCGGTAGCCGCCGTATCGGCCCCGGTCGGCGGTGACGGGGATGCCCAGTTCGACAAGCGTGGTGGCGTACCGGCGCACGGTCCGCTCGTCCACACCGAGGCGGCCGGCGAGTTCGGCGGCCGTCGACCGGTGCCGGGTCTGCAGCAGTTCGAGCAGGGCCAGCACCCGTCCTGCGGGATGTGACACGGGCCACTCCTCAAAACCGGGCGGATCCTGTCCGGAATAGATCGTACGGTCTGTCGGTAGCCGAGAGAAGGAGCCACAGATGGCGACATTCGTGCTGGTGCCGGGATTCTGGCTGGGTGCCTGGGCGTGGCGGGACGTGACCGTCGCGCTGCGGTCGCAGGGGCACGAGGTCTATCCGATGACGCTGACCGGGGTGGGCGAACGCGACCATCTCGCCGGGCCGGAGGTCAGCCTGGACACGCACACCACCGACATCGTCCGACTGATCGAGGTCGAGGACCTGCGCGACGTACTGCTGGTCGGTCACTCCGGCGGGGGGATGCCGGCCGCCCAGGCGGTGGACCGCATCCCGGACCGGATCGCCCGGATCGTCTACGTGGAGAGCGGGCCGTTGCCGGACGGCACGGCGCAGTTCGACACGCTGCCGCCGGAGGAGCAGCAGCGGCTGCGGGCCGCGATCGGCACCGGACACCTGCTGCCGCCGCCGGCCTGGGATCCGGCCGCCGACCCGACCAACCTGGCCGGCCTGGACGAGCCGACGCTCGCGCTGCTGCGTACCCGGGCCACCCCGCAGCCGCTACGGGCCGCCACCGACCCGGTCCGACGCACCGGTGGGCGCCCGGTGCCGACCGCGCTGGTCGCCAGCACGTTCCCGCTCGACGTGGTGCGGCAGATGATCCAACAGGAGCATCCGTTCTTCACCGGCCTGGCCGACGGCCAGCTGCATGAGCTGCCCACCGGGCACTGGCCGATGCTCAGCGAGCCGAAGGCTCTGGCCGACGTCCTCGACCTGATCGCCCGCAGCTGAGGACCACCCCTCTGCGCCGATCTTGCGGTTCCGGTTGCCGAGATGGGGGGAAACGCCCCCTACGTCGGCACGGTAAGTGCAAGATCGGCGCGACAGGTCCGCGTCAGCGCGGAAGCAGAGCGGCGACGTCGGCGACGACCTGCGCCGGGGCCCGGCCATCGGTGACCACCGTCTCGGTGGCGACCTCGGCGTAGAGCGGCTTGCGCTGGTCCAGCAGGTGCTTGAGGGTCGCCCGTGGGTTGATCGCCAGCAGCGGCCGGCCGGCGCCGAGCCCGACCCGCCGCACCGCGTCGGGCAGCTCGACCGAGAGGTGCACCACCCGGTGCCCGATCAGGGCCGCCCGGGTCTCCTCGGCCAGCACCGCGCCGCCGCCGAGGGCGAGCACGCCCGTGCCGCCAGCCAGCGCCGCGGCCACGGCGGCCCGTTCCAAGGTACGGAAGTGGGCCTCACCCTCGTCGATGAAGATCTCCGGAATCGGCTTGCCGGCCATCTGCTCGATGTCGGTGTCGGTGTCGCGGAACTCCACCCCGAGCGTGGCGGCGAGCGCCCGCCCGACGGTGGTCTTGCCGCACCCGGGCGCGCCGACCAGCACGACGACCGGTGCCATCAGCGGATCACCAACGCGTCGAGGTACCCGGCCAGGTTGCGGCGGATCTCGGCGATCGAGTCTCCACCGAACTTCTCGGTGGCCGCCTCGGCCAGCACCAGCGCCACCATCGCCTCGGCGACCACCGCCGCGGCGGGCACCGCGCAGACGTCGGAGCGCTGGTTGATCGCGGTGGCCGGCTCGCCGGTGGTGACGTCCACGGTGGCCAGCGCCCGGTTCAGCGAGGAGATCGGCTTCATGGCGGCGCGGACCCGCAGCGGCTCACCGGTGGTGATGCCACCCTCCAGGCCGCCGGCCCGGTCGGTGACCCGGCGGACGCCGGTGGCCGACGGGATGATCTCGTCGTGCGCCTCCGAACCGCGGGAGCGGGCCTGCTGCCAGCCGTCGCCGATCTCCACGCCCTTGATCGCCTGAATGGACATCAGCGCGGTGGCCAGCCGGGCGTCGAGCTTGCGGTCCCACTGCACGTGGCTGCCCAGCCCCGGTGGCACCCCGTACGCCAGCACCTCGACCACACCCCCGAGGGTGTCGGCGGCCTTCTTCGCGGCATCAACCTCGGCGACCATCAGGGCGCTGGCCTCCGGGTCGAGGCAGCGCAGCGGGTCGGCGTCGATCCGGGCCGTGTCGGACGGCGTGGGACGCAGGCCGGGCTTCGCGGCCACCGGGCCCAGCTCGACGACGTGCGAGACGATCTCGATACCGAGCGCCTGACGGATCAGCGCCTTGGCGACAGTGCCGACGGCCACCCGCGCGGCGGTCTCCCGTGCGCTGGCGCGCTCCAGGATCGGCCGAGCGTCGGTGTGGCCGTACTTCTGCATGCCGGCCAGGTCCGCGTGGCCGGGCCGGGGGCGGGTCAGCGGGGCGTTGCGGGCCTGCCGGGCCAGCTCGTCGGGGTCGACCGGGTCGGCGGCCATCACGGTCTGCCACTTCGGCCACTCGGAGTTGCCGACCCGGATCGCCACCGGGCTGCCCAGGGTCACGCCGTGCCGCAGGCCGCCGAGCAGCTCGACCTCGTCGCGCTCGAACGACATCCGGGCACCCCGCCCGTAGCCCAGCCGTCGACGGGCCAGCTCGTCGGCGATCTCGGTGGTGGTCACCTCGATGCCGGCCGGCACCCCCTCCAACATCGCGACGAGGGCGGGACCGTGCGATTCACCTGCAGTCAGCCAGCGCAACACAGCGGTCAGTCTGTCACGGCGGGCCACCGCCGCGGCGCGCTCCCCGTCGCGTCCCGCCCAGCGGACGCCGCCGCCCGCTCACGCGGGCGGCGGCTCAGATCCCCCGACCGCGCTTGTGCAGGGTGCGCAGCACCGCGTCGGCCCGGACCACCCGACCGGCGACGGCGAGGGCCAGGTAGGCGCGCGGCTCGCGGGGGTTGCTCCGCAGGGTGCGCCGGGCCCAGCGCAGCGCGCCCCGGCGGTCGCCGGAGGCGGCCTGGGCGAACGCGATCTGCCCAGCCACCCGGGCCTCGCCGGCCGGTTGACTGGCGAACTCCGGGTAGCGCCGCAGCAACCACTGCAACGCCTCCGAGATGGTGTCCCAACGCTGCGCGAAGTACGAGCGCTTGTGCCAGCGGACCAGCACCGACGGCGTCCGCAGGTTGATCAGCGGCGCGCTGCGCGCGGCCCGCAGCAGGAACTCGTAGTCCTCCGCGTAGCTTCCCGGGATCTCCTCGTCCACCAGCCCGAACCCGTTGCGCAACGCGGTGGCGCGGATCAGGAAGGTCGACGGGTGCAGCTCCGTCATCCGGTCGCGAAGCAGGTCGTCCAGGGTGATCCGGTCCTTGTCGAGCACCCGGTCGACGGTGTGCCCGTCGTAGTTGACCCGGATGCCGCAGCAGACGAACTCGGCGGCCGGGTCGCCGACCAGCGCGTCGACCTGGGCGGCCAGCTTGCCGGGCAGCCACTCGTCGTCGTCGTCGCAGAACGCGACCAGCTCGCCCTCCGCCGCGAGGGTGCCGCTGTTGCGCGCACCGGCCAACCCGGGGGTACGCGCGTTGCGGATCACCCGCACCACGCGGGCCGGGCCGCTCCCCAGCTCGGTCAGCGACTCGTCCGGCGCGGACTGGTCGAACACCACGACGACCTCGATCAGGGCCGGGTAGTCCTGTGCCAGGATCGCGCGCACCGCGGCCCGCAGCAGCTCGGGGCGGTCCCGGGTGGGCACCACGACGCTGACTGTCGGCTGCTGGGTCATCGAATCTCCTTCGTACCCGGGCGCGGCCGGGACCAGGCCCGCCACCGGGGTGGGCGCGCTGTCGAACGGGCCACCAGGTCGTCGACGATCTGCCCGACCCGGGCCACCGCCGCCCGTCGTGCCTCGTGTGCCTCCGGGTCGGCGGCCACCGCGTACCGGGACGGGTCGGCCACCCCGGCGGCCAACGCGTCGTGCAGGGCCTCCCGGGTCTCGCAGAGCGCCACCAGCCCGGCGGCGCCGAGCCGACGGGCGAAGAGGAGCTGGTGGTTGTCGACGTGCTCACCGCGAGCCGGATCGCGGGGCACCACGATGGGCAGGTGACCGTGCCGGCGGGCCTCCAGGATGGTCGCCGGGCCACCGTGGCAGACCACCAGGTCCGCATCGATCATCGCCTGTTGCAACGCGTCGTGGCCGAGGAACGGCACCGCGCCGCTCAGCTGGGGCGCTGCGGTATGCCCGTGCTGCATGGTCAGCCCGATCGGGCCGGAGGCATGCGCGTGCCATTGCGCCAACCAGTCGACGAGCCTGTCGAAAGGGTGCTTGTCGGTGCCCACCGCGACCAGCAGCCGGAGCTGGGCGACGGCCGAGCTGTCGCGCTGGCGCGGCAGGCGGGCCGCCTCGGTGACCGGCCGGGGTTGCGGACGCCGGGCGGTGCCCGTCTCCCCCGTCACAGCAGCGTCCCGACGACTGTCGCCTCGGGATACTGCCGGCGCTGCTCGTCCCACTGCACGAGCATCGCGGACAGGAAGGGCCGGCAGAGCCGAGCGGTCAACGTCGGGGTGTCGATCCGGTCGTACACCTCGATGTAGACGGTTGGGATGCGCCGCAGCCGGGCCAGCACCACGAACGGCACCGCCACACCGGCACCGGTGGTGACCACGGCGGCCACCCGCCGCGCCCGCAGCACCCGCCAGGCCAGCAGCGCGTTGCGCAGCAGGTTCGGCACGTTGCGGGTGGTCGGGTGGTGCGCCGGTACCAGATCCTCGCCGGCCAGCAGTGACACCGCCTCCGGGGTGTCGAAGGTGACCCAGCAGCGCCGCCACTGTTCGTACCAGGGCCGCAGGGCCAGTAGTTGGGCCAGATGGCCGCCGCTGGAGCCGACCAGCAGCAGCACCGGCGCCCCACTGTCGTCGTTGTTCGTGTCCACGCGACTCCCCACAAGTTCGCTTGGAATTTCAGTTCACGCCAGGCAGAAGCAGATCACACGATCCCCGGTCGTTGAATAGCGCGACCGGCCGAGATGACGATCTCCACAGCGGGCGGTGCGGTACACCGAACGTCCGAGGTCCATCGATCGTCATCACCACCTGCGATTATGTCGTCACTCTGCGGCGCACCGTCGTCGCCGCGATTCCTCCAGATCAGCCGCTATGTCTTTTCTCGATGACGTCCAAGAGTGCGGGATGCAGGGCGCCGTTCCAGCCCGCGCCCGCGTCGGCCAGCCGCCACGTCCGCAACCACATCTCCACCAGGTACGCGTCGGCGACGAGCCGGCGCTGCGCGGCGTCGAGGCCGAGCCGCTCACCGTGCCGGCTCAGATATCCGTCCACTGCCGAGGCGGCGGCGTCGGCCGGCTCCCCGCGCAGGACGAGGGCCCGCTGGAACGCGTCGTGCGCCAGGTCGAAGCCGACCGGCACGTCCGGCCCGCTGTGCTCCCAGTCCCAGGCGACCAACCGGCCGGCGTGCCAGCCCAGGTTCCACGGCACCCAGTCACCATGCCAGTGACCGAACTCGACGCTGGTGTCGCCATGCCGGCGGGCCAACGCCGAAACCGCGGCGACCGCCCGCGCACCGGCCGGCTCGGTCGCGGCGGCCCGGCCGGCCTGATCGGCCAGCCGGCGCAGGAAGGCCGAGTCGACCAGCGGTCGGGGTGTGCCCGCCGGGCCGCCCCGCCGGGCGACAGCGAGCAGCGCCGCGATCCGGGGCGGGTCGTCCACCGGCACACCGCGTACCGCCGGGGGCAACGGCTCGATCACCGCGACCACCTGGCCCGCCCACGACGTCTCGGTGAGCAGCCGAGGCGGCGTCGGATGGTCGGCGACGCCGACCACCTCGCGCAACGCGCGCAACGCCGCCGCCTCCGCGCTGACCAGCGCGCGGGTCGCGTCGTTCCAGCCGATCTTCGCATAGCCACGCGGACGCCCGTCGGCACTGAAGAGTTGCAGTGTGGGCTTGCCGTTCGGGTCGGGTGGACGGACCCCGAACGCGGCCAGCAGCGGCGTGTCACCCAGGTCGGCGGAGAGCCGCTCGCTCAGCAGCAGCTCCGCGGCCGGCACCCCGGCCGGCACCGAGACTGTCAACGTCGGAAAGGGCGCGAGCCCCACCCGACCGAACCGGGCCAGCCCACCGAGCACCGCCCGCAGCGCGCGCACCTTCGGTGGCCGCAGGGCGTTGTACGCCAACAGGGACGCCGCCCCGGCCCGGGGCGCGCCCAACGGCACCAGGAACCGGGCCCGGGCGACCGACGGCACCACCGCGTACCGGGCCACCGTCTGGTGACCGGCCGGCGGGGCGCCGGCCACTGTCAGACCGACCCGGTCGTCCGGGAAGACCGCGCGGCTCACCCACCCCAGGCCGTCCACCCGTGAACGCGGGTCGGTCGCCGGGCCCACCCGGGTCGTCACGCCGCCCGGTCCGCCCAGTCGAGGTCCAGCCCGAGCCGTTGACGCAACGCGTCGTTGTACGGCCGGTAGTAGTCGGTCAGCTCAGCGCGCACGCTCGGCTCCAGCGGTGCCGAGCGACGATCGTTGTAGACCTTGAAGTTGGGCAGGTCGTACGCCGGCAGACCGAGGAAGTCCAGGGTCCGTCGGTAGGTCGCCCGCGAGTCGCGGTACAGGTCCTCGCTGGGCAGGAAGAGGATCTGCTCCCGGGCGAAGCGCTCCAGCCACGGCTCCAGATGCTCCAGGTAACGCCCCCGGGCCCGGTACGTGTACCAGTCGTACGGCTCGCTGAACGACTCCGGCTCGGCGATCAACCGCTCCCGCTCCCCCGCCGTGCGTTCCGGCTCGGCCGCCAGCGCGGCGGCGAAGTCCAGTGGTTCGATGCCGTGGGTGCGGCGTTCCTTCCAGTGCGAGTACGCCCGCTCCACCGGGTCCCGTAGCAGCACGATGAGCTTCACCGACGGCATCAGCGCGGCGACCCGCTCCGCGGCGAGCGGGTGGAACATGTACAGCGGGGCGGCCTCACCGACCCGGACCGGCCCACCGTGCCGCTTGGCCAGGGCCTCGCGCTGCCGATCGGTCGGGAAATGCGAGCGGTACCAGGCTTCGCCGCGGCCCCAGTGCTCCTCGAAGTAGTGCGCCGACTTGGTGTTCCACGCGGGAAAGAGCCGGGGCACCAACGGGTGCTGGATGAGGTAGTTCCACAGGGATGTGGTGCCACCCCGTTTGGTCCCGATGATCAGGAAGTCCGGCAACGGCCGGCGGTCGCTGGTGCGAACGCCGTAGTCGACGAGCGACTCCCTCACCCGGGTGGTCACCTGGGTCGGAACCAACTGCTTGACCCGGTCACGGATGGACACCACGACGAACCTCACCTGCCTCTCGTCGATGCCGAGGTGGGCTCGGCGGCCGTGGCCGCGTCGTCCCCTCCACGGATCTGCCTCATGGTCCCCCGGATGCCGGCGCGCACCCGGGGCAACGTCAACATGCCGACGCAGCCGGTCAGCAGCACCGCCAACGCCACAGCGAGGCCGGGCAGGCCGCGACCGCCCACCAGCACGCCGGCCCCGGCGGCCAGGCCCACGCCGGCGATCGTGGCCGCCGCGGCACGCACCATCGCGGCGTCGAACAGCGGCTCCCGAACCACCGACCGGGCGAACCCGGCGGCGGTGAGGTTCTCGGTGGCGATGCCGGCCGCCCAGGCCACCGCCGCGCCCGTCGCGCCATAGCGCGGGATCAGCCAGAGACCCAGCGAGACGGTCACCGTCAACCCGGCCACTGTGGCGACCAGGTGCAGCCCGCTGCGCCCGCCCATCAGGAGCAGGCTCTGCACGTTGCCCACTCCGGTGTTGACCAGCATCGCCAGCGCGAGCACCGTCATCGCCGGCACACCGGCGGTGAACTCCGGCCCGAACAGCTGGAGGAAGGCCAGCGCGAAGACCGCCAGCAGCAGGTACACCGGCCAGGACAGCACCAGCCCCCAGGTGGTCAACTGCCTGTGCACGGCCGCCGCCGCGGCCCGCTCGCCCCGCCCGAGCAGCCGGGACAGCTGCGGCGACACCGCCACCCGCAGCCCCTGCATGGCCAACTGACCGGCCAGCACGTACCGGCCGACGGCGCCGAACACACCGGCGTCCGCCGGCCCGGCCAGCACCGAGGTGAGCAGCACACCCACCCACATGCTGCCGGCGTCGATGGCCGCCGAGGCGGCCCGGGGCAACGCGAATCGCCAGAACGTGGACCAGTCGGCGCGGTGCGGACGCAGCGCCGCGCCCCGGCCCAGCCCGAGCGGGCCGGCGACGAGTGTGAGGCAGGCCAGCAGCGCCAAGGCCGCCGGCACCAACCACCCGGTCATGCCGGCGAGCAGACCACCACCCGCCAGGGCGGCCGCGCCGACCAGCACCGGGCGGGCGACCGGCAGCAGCAGGAACTGCACCCCGACGTACGCCCGGATGGGCCGTACGCAGCGCAGCGTGGCCAGCAGCAGGGTCATCGCGACCACCACCGGCACCGCGGCGAACGTGACGGTGAGCAGAGCGTCGCCGCTCGCGCCGGAGCCGCGCAGCAGCCGGGGCGCAAGGGCGTCGGCGGCCAACACGCCCACGCCGGCGACCAGCAGACCGGTCAACAGCGGCGGGATCAGCGCCACCGGGAGCACCCGGGCGGCGTCACCGCGCACGCCGGCGCTGCGGCGGGGCAGCGCCCACATCAGACCGGTCTCCGCGCCGAGCGTGCAGATCGCGGTGGCCACAGTGACGACCCCGATCGCGGCGAAGAACGCGCCGGCGCCGGCCGGGCCGTAGCCCCGGGTGATCACGACCGCCAGCACGAACCCGAACAGGCCGCTGGTGGCCGCGCCGAGCAGCCCGGCCACGCCGCTGCGCGCGCTGCGGCGCGTCTCGGCCGAGCCGCCGTCCTCGGCGGGCGACGGCCTGGCCTGATCCTCGGCGGGCGTGGACGTCGGCCGGCCCTCGTCGGCACCGGCCGACGGTCGGGTCGCGGCGGTCACGCGGGCACCGGCGCGGTCCGCGCGGGCGTCGGCGACGCCCCGGCCAACCGGGTCGACCGTTCGCGTTCGGTCAGCGCCATCGCGAAGGCGACAGCGAAGAACGCGACAGCGAGATTCTGGTTGGCCATGCCGTAGAACGGGACCTGCACGAGGCAGACCACCGGCACCACCGCCAGCCACTGCCCGGCCGCCGAGGTCGCCCGCGCGCAGATCACCGCAGCGGCGACGAACCACGCCAGAAAACAGATGAGCGCGGGTACGCCATGGCTGAACAGCACCATCCACAGCTGCCCCTGGGTGCCGATCGGCGCGGCCGCCGACACCGTGTCGACGTTCACCGGAGCGCCGTAGCCCAACCAGGGCGACTCCTGCACCCGGCGGATCACCTCGGTGTAGAGCGAGAGCCGGTCGGTGTTGGTGTCACTGGAGTCGACCCGCCTGCTGATCAGCTCGGTGATCGGGATGAACAGCGTGGCCAACCCGCCGATCACCACCACCCCGACGATGGACGCGGCCACCCGGACGTTGCCGCGCAGGCTGGCCCGCACCCCGAGCACCGCCAGCCCGGCGCCGAGGCTGAGGAACATCGCCCGGTTGAGGGTGAGGAACGCCGGCGCCAGCGACAGCGGCAGCGACGCCAGAAGCGCCCAGCGCAGCAGCCCCTGCCGGCGCAGCATCGCGAAGGCCACCACGCAGGGCAGGGTCATCGCGTACGCGCTGCCGTAGTTGTTTGTGTACGCGAACGGCGCGGCCGGTCGATAGATCGGGTTGAGCGAACGGGCGCTGTACTCAGCGGTGGTGAGGTGCACCATGTCCTGGATGAACGGGGTGCCGGCCACCCCGCCGGGCAGCAGCATCTCCATCGGCGTCGTCATGGCCAGCCGGGGCACCAGCACGCCGAGCCAACCCAGCGCCACCAGCCCGAACCAGAACGCGCAGAGCGGGGTGAGCACCGCCACCAGGCTGGCGCGCTCCCGGGCGGCCGCGTAGACGTAGACACCGACCACCAGCGCGGTCAGGTAGAAGGCCAGCCGCAGGGCGAACGTGAGCAGCGAGGCGGGCGACGACAACTGGGTGGCGCTGACCACCACGATGGCGAGGAAGAGCAGCCAGATGCCGGCAGCCGGCGGCAGCGGCACGCGCCCCCGGGTGAGCAGCAACGCGAACAGCAGCGCACCCAGCAGCGGCCAGCCGAGGTAGAACGCACCGAACAGCCACCAGAGCGGCACCAGGCCGAACATCATCGACAGCGGCCAGAGCGGCAGTTGCGGCGGCGCGGACGGCGGCAGCACCGGCGCGGCCTCCTGCGGAGCGCCTCCGGGTGGTGGTTCGGTCGCCGGGGCGCGGGTCACCGACACGCTCAGGCCCGACCGTTTCGGGTGAGCACGAAGCCCAGTGGGGTGACCCCGGCGGCGCGCAGCCGCTCCACCAGGCGTCGCAGATCACTCTGCCGGGTGCGGTCGCGCTCCACGACCACCACAGCGCTGCCCTGCCGGGCCACGGCCACGCCACGCTCGTCGGATTCGGCCGGCGGGGCGTTGAACAGGACCAGGCCGTGGTCGGCGCCCTGCCGCCAGGTGCCGAACCGGACACTGCCCACACCCACGACAACCTCGTCGGGGGTGACGACGCGACTGTTCTCCGGGCGGGCGGACGACACCCTCGGCAGTGTCAGGGTGGCATCGGGGTCGGTCGACGGCCGGGCACCGGGCGGGTGCGGGGAGGGCCGACGGGCGGGCGTGCTCTCCGTGGCGGCAGCGGCGGCCGGTGTGCTGCCGGCCGGCCGGGGCTTGGGCACCAGCGGCCGGGACGGGTCGATGGGCAGCCGCCCCCGGTCGGCGAGAACGATGGTCCGTAGCCGCTCGATCCGTCCGCTGTCGTCGGCGACGAAGACCTCCCGGCCGTCCACGGCGAGCGCCACGGCGAGCCCGGCGGTGAGCACTGTGGCGTCCTCCCGGGCGGTGACCAGCGCGACCCGGGCCGGCTGCCGGACCCGCTCGGCGACAGCCATCGCCACGTACCGGACGTCGGCGTCGACCGCCCTGGGGCTGCCCCGGAACGCCGGCCGGCGTACGGTGCCGAGCAGTGGAAGGCCGGAGGCCTCCCGGCCGTCGGCGACCGAGCGGACCCGCCGGTCGGTCGACTCCCAGAGGTACGCCAGCACGATGCCGATCAGCGCGCCACCGAGCAGACCGGCGACCAGGTAGAGCGGCCGGTGCCCGGCGGAGGTGACCAGCGCCTTCTCGGCGGTCTGGGTGACCCAGCCGGGGTTGACGTCCACAGCCGCGATCTCGGTACGGGCGGCGTTGAGCTGGGTGAGCTGGTTGTTGATCCCGGCCAGCTCGGCCACCAGCGCGTCACCGGCGGCGGTGTCCTTGGCGGTGTTCGCCCGCTTCTGCAAC
The DNA here is from genome assembly GCF_040649965.1 of Micromonospora sp. NPDC048843. Taxonomy (NCBI): domain Bacteria; kingdom Bacillati; phylum Actinomycetota; class Actinomycetes; order Micromonosporales; family Micromonosporaceae; genus Micromonospora; species Micromonospora sp. NPDC048843. The sequence continues at coordinate 21,160 of NZ_JBEZGJ010000003.1, read as the reverse complement.
GCGGTCTGCTGGGCGGCGACCTTGGTGATGCTGGCGTCGTAGGAGCGCAGCATCTCGGCGCGCTGCTGCTCGTACATGCCCCGGCGCACGCTCAGGTAGGCCTCGGCGGCCATGTTGGCGCTCTGCACGGCCCGGTGCGCCTCGCGCGCCTGGTAGGTGAAGCGCAGGATCTGCCCACCGGTGGGCACCTCGACCTCGAGCGCGTCGCGGATGTCGCGCGGGTCGCCGCCGGCCGAGTCGGCGAGGCGCTGCACCACCTCGGTGCCGGTGGCGATGCCGCTCTCCACGTTCATGTTGACGGCGCGGTCGGCGCCCGCGCCGCTGGGGGTGAAGGCGTCGGTCACCACCGGCCGGACCGCGACCACGGCGCTCGCCGACAGCGCCGCCGGCACCAGCAGCACGTAGCCGAGCGCGGCGAGCAGACCGACCATGGCGACCGCCGCCACCAACCGCAACCGGTGCATCGGCACCCGCAGCAGGTCGGTCAGTGTCACGGCACGCGAGGTGCCGGAGGACGGGCCGTCCGTGGGCCAGGGGGCGGGCGCTGCATCAGTCATGGAACTTCTTCACCGTCTGTTGAGGATTACCGACGACCACGACGCCGGGTGGTACGTCAGTGCGGACCACCGTCGCCGCGCCGACGACGCTGTCCCGACCGACCCGCACGCCCTTCAGGACCAGGGCGTGCGCACCGACCCAGACGTTGTCCTCGAGAACGATCGGGGCACGGGTGAGCGGGCCGGGCGGCGCGTGCCGCTGCTCGGGGGGCAGGTTGTGGAAGTCGTTGTCGAGCAACTCGCAGTCCGACAGGAGGCACCGGTCCCCCACGGTGACCGACGTCCAGGTGCCGATCCAGGTGGCGTTGAGCAGACAGTCCGCGCCGACGCGCACCTCGCCGGGACCGGCGAAGCGGACGAGTTTGTTCAAGCGGGTGCGGTCGCCGATGGTCACCCGCACACCGCGTCGCAACCGGATCCGGCCACGGATCTCCACGTCCCGACCGAGTGTCAACCGTCGGTAACGGAGCTGATACCAGCCGCGTTTGACCGCGAAGACCAGACGCACCACGCGTCTCGTTCGGATGCCAGCGGCGCCGAGCAACGACCCTCCCCCACCGTCGCGGGCCGGCGGCGGTGGGTACCGCCACCGGCCCAACGTGAACAATCTACCGATGCTCCGTTACGAACGGTTGACCCTTACTGTACGGAGAAGAATGTCGATGGAGTAGACCAGGACAACTCGGGCGTCGCGCTGCTGACGACTGTCGCCGTCGTGCCGTCGACAGCGGCGCTCGGCGCGGCCGTCGGGTCGAACGGCACGCTCCGCAGCGCGCCGTCGGTGGAGCCGTAGACGATCCGACCGCCCACCCAGGCCATGCCCCGCACCGCGGACCAGGTCACGCCAGTCGTCGGCAGGGCGAACTCGGTGGCGCCCAGGTAGTTGCCGTCGATCTCGAAGTAGCGGTAGTAGAGGCTGTTCGCCCCGGTGCGGGTGTAGTAGAGCCGGCCGTCGAGGAAGAAGGCGCCGGTCAGCAACGCCGGGTTGTACCAGTCGTTGTAGCCGGACGCCTCCCACGGCGAGCCGATCGCGCCTCCGTTGAAGAGCGAGATGTCGATCCGACTGCCGGTGGGCGTGCCGGCCACCGCGTGCGACCAGTAGATCCGGTCGTCCACCCGCCAGGTCGCGCCGGCCGCCGTGTAGGCGGGCTGGCTGACAGTGGTCGCGGTGCCCAGCGCGGTGCCGTTGAACGGCACCTTCGCCACGGTGCCCGAGGCGGTGCCGAGGTAGAGGTTGCCGGTGGTGGCCGACGGCGGGTTCTTCGGGGTGAAGGTGCGTCCGCCGGCGAGCGGGAACATGCCGAGCCGGCCGTGGTACTCCTCGCCCATGCCATCGGAGTTGTGCCCGAAGTAGAGGCCGTCCGAGCCGCGCCAGAGCACCGGCACCGACGAACCCCAGTTGCTGGTGCCCGACGGCATCGAGGCGCTGCCGCTACGGCGCGGGTTCCAGTTCACCGGCATGCCGGTCGCCGGAGTGACGGCGGCGATGCCGAGCCGGTCGACAGCACCCGGACCGGCGTTGTCGCTGGCGTTCGGGTTGTTGACCCAGCGGAAGTGCCCGCCCAGGTAGATGACGTTGTCCGCCACCTCGACCGAGGTGATGGTGTCGTTACCGGTGTAGTCGACCCAGGTGGCGAGCAGGCCAGTGCCCCGCGCGGCGGTCTCGAAGCGGACCAGGGCGTCGCAGTACGCGGCCGGCCAGCCGGCGCCGCCGTTGGTGCCGACCACGAACCAGCTGCCGTCGCCACCGAACTTCACGTCCTGCACGTAGTGCACGAAGGTCGTCGGCGAGGCGCACGGCGCAACGAACTTGTCGGTGCTCCAGTCGAGCAGCGTGGGAGTCCCGGAGACGTCCACCAACGCCATCTGGTTGCGCGGCAGGTCGTTGACGAGCGTGAAGTTGCCGCCGACGACAAGGGTGTCGCCGTCCGGCGCGACGTCGATGGTCCAGACGTACGACGTGGTGCCGTGCCGTCCCACTGTGGCGTCGATGCTGAAGCTCGGGTCGATCGCGCCGGTGGTCGCGTTGAGCCGGCCCAGACCCGCGTGCGCGGTGCCGTTGAGCCAGTTGAACGCGCCGGCCACGTACAGCCAGTTGCCGTGCAGCGCCAGGTCACGGACCGTGCCGCCGTCGGAACGCCCGACCCAGCTGTCGATGATCGCGCCGGTCGACGGGTTGAGCGCCACCAGGTTCTTCCGGGAGACGCCGTTGACGTTCTTGAAGGTGCCGCCGACGATCAGCGTGCCGCCGGGGCCGGCGAGGAGCGTGTTGACCGCGCCGTCGAGCACCGGCAGGAAGGTGGTCGACATGGTGCCGGTGGTCCGGTCGTACGCGAAGAGATAGCGCTGCGTGACCCACGCGGAACTGGCGGTCTGCCGGAGCTGGGTGAAGCTGCCGCCGACGAAGACCGTGTTGCCCACCTGCGCGAAGGCACGGGTCTCACCGTCTCGGGCGTGCGGGGTCGCGTCGGCGGGGTTCGCCGACACCAGGGTCGCCGTGGCCGGGACCGGCACCACAGCGGCCGACGCGGTAGTGGGCACGCCCAGAGCTGCGGCGATGATCGCCAACGCGACCATCCCCGCCCGAGTACGACGTCGTCCTGCAAAACGCCACAAGTGCGAGAGTTTGGGCACGCTGCGCCTCCAGATTGGATGAGAACCCGAGGTAGCGTGCCTCGTCCAGCCTGGTTAACAAAATCCGCCGATTGGGCGGTGCATGAATCCGCAAGCCGACAGAACGCCGGAGGATCGGATGTCCGACCCCCCGACGAACGCCGTCCGGTCAGCCCGTTTCGAACGTCAGCGCTTACCTCCGGTGGGTTGCCGCAGGTAGGGGTCCTGTCCGGCCTGCGCGAAGCCGGCCACCGCCGAGGCGTCGTGATTCATCGTCATGTCGCAGGTCGACGTGCGGCTGGTCATACCGGCCGAGTTGAAGTAGATCGCCGCCTTGATCTTCGGGTGCGCCTTCAGCGCCGCCGGGAACTCCTGGAACCAGCGTTGCTTGGCACCCAGGTCGGCGGAGTTGAAGTTGGTGCCGAACTCGGCGAGCATCCGGGGCTTGCCCGCACCGATGCCGTTGTCGTCCAACCACCGGTAGAAGCCACCGACAGTCGTGCTCGGGCTCTTCCACACGGTGCTGCCGTTGCAGACGTGGAAGTTGTACGGGTCGTAGGCCACCCAGTCGACGTACTGGTCACCGGGGTACAGGCCGGCGTACCGGGAGTAGTGCCCGGACCAACCCATCATCGTCCAGACCCAGACCGCGTTTGTCGCACCGGCGTTGGCGAACCGCTCGTGGACGTAGCGCCAGGCCCGGACGAAGTCGGCGTCGCTGCCCTTGTTCGGCTCGTCCTCCGGCTCGTGGTCGAAGCCGATGAAGACCGGCACACCCGCGGCACGGATCCGGCCCGCGACCGCGTCGATGGTGTCGTCCTGCTTACCGCCGTAGACATCCGACCACTTGAGGGTGGTGCCGGCGGAGAAGTCACGCGACTCCCAGGCGAAGAACATCAACCGGCCTTCGCGCATCTGCTGCGACTCGTACATGTCGGGGAAGGCGCCGTTGCTGCCGGCGTTGGAGAAGTCGTGGTATCGGTGCACGATGTCGAACTTGCGCCCGACCTGCGTCTCCACGTCGGTGACGGCCTTGCCGTGATCCCAGCCGCCGGCCGCTCCGGCGGGCGAGTACATGCCCCACCAGGCGCCACAGGACGGGACGAGCTTGTCCGAGACGGACCCACACTTGCCGGACGGGAGGGTGCCGCTGGCGCTCGGGGTCGCCGTCCGGGTCGGGGCGATTGTCGGCGACGGCTTCGGCGCGGCGGTGGTCGGCGACGCGCTCGGCGACGGCGGCGGCGCCGGCCGGGTGGGCGTCCCCGGCGACGGCCGGGACCCGAGGTCGTAGCTGATCAGCAGGCTGGGTCGCAGATCCGGGTTGCGGTTCTCGACCGACGCCCAGTAGATCCGGCTCTCCAGGCCGCTCTGCGCCAACGAGACCGTCCAGGTGCCGTTGCCGGTGACCAACTTGGAGACGTCCCACTCGTTGAAGCCCTTGGACACGCTGGTCACGCTGTCCAGTGCGGCACCGGCCGACGTCAGCGGCGGCCGCGACTCGCGGGCACTCAGCGGCGAGGCGTGCGCCGTCACCGTGGCGGCGAACTGCTGCCAGGCGTGCACCCGCAGCGTCGCCCGGATGTTGACAGCGGTGGACGGCACCGTGGTCACCGCGAACTCGATGACCGCCTCGCGGCCACCGCGCGGGTTGCCGTCGCAGCGCGTCGCGCAGGTGGCCAGCGTCGACTTGGCCGCGTTGTCACCGTCCTGCGACACCGCGGTGGCGGTGGTGTCGGCCGCCGCCCGGATCGACAGGTCGTCGCTGGCCAGCAGCGGCATCATGGTCGCCACGATGCCGGCCACCACCGAACCGCCGACCACGCCGATGGCAATCGCCTTACGCCGGGGTCCAGAACGGAACCGGGTGATGCGGTGCAGTCCGTGCCTGGTCAAGGAAACTCCCTGTGTCTGCGTCCGTAACGGTGAGCAGCGTATCGATGACCAGGACATGTGGCAGGTAGGACAGTTTCCCGTAAGCGCGTCTTAACCGTCAGCTAAGAAACCGCCTCGGGGCTCTGGCCGCCGAAGCCCGCCACACACCTTGCCCGGGGATCACGCGCGGAGTCAACGGGCGCATCGCCAGCGCTTCCGGAACGGGTGGCGACCATCGGCGACCCCGGCCGGACCGCCTGTTCGGTCCGTCAGCCGGCGCGAGCGGCAGTCAGCGCGGCGGCCATCGCCGCCCTCGGCGCGGTCACGCCGGTGAACTGCTCGAACTGCCCGATGGCCTGGGCCAGCAGCAGATCCAGCCCGGAGACGATCCGGCGACCGGCCACGTTCGCGGCCGTCGCCAACGGGGTCGGCCACGGGTCGTAGAGCGCGTCGAAGAACACCGCACCCGGCCGCCAGGCCACCGCGCCGGCCAGCGGGTCGGCGACCCCCTTCGGCACCGTGGAGACGACCACGTCGGCGCCGGCGATCCGCCGGGGTGCGTCGCCCCATGGCGCGGGCGTCAGCGCGACACCCAGCGCCTCCGCCACCGGGCGCAACTCGTCGACCGCCTCGGGTCGGCGGGCCACCACGGTCACCGACGAGCACGCGAGCTGCGCGGCGGCGGCGAGCGCGGCGCGGGCCGTTCCGCCGGCGCCGAGCACCGTCACTGCGGCACCGGCGGTCACACCGGCGTCGGTGAGCACCCGCACCATGCCGGCGACGTCGGTGTTGTCCGCGTACCAGGAGCCGTCCGTGCGGCGTACCAACGTGTTGGCCGCGCCGACGGCGGCGGCGACCGGCGACGCGGCGTCGGCCACGGCGAGCGCCGCCTCCTTGCCCGGCATGGTCACCGACAACCCGGCCCACTCCGGGCCCAGCCCGGCGACCAGATCCGGCAGCTCCGCCGCCGCGCACTCGATCCGGGTGTACGACCACCCGGTCAGCCCTGCTGCGACATAACCCGCGGTGTGGATCACCGGCGAGAGGGAGTGCGCGATCGGCTTGCCCAGCACCGCGGCCCTACGGGTCGACACGATCACCGCCGGTCGCCGCCGGTGGCCCGGTCACAGTCGACATCATTTCCCCGCTCTCCCGCACACGTCGGAATCGACAGTACCCAGCACCCCGTCCCGGGCACCAGGGAACCGGCTCCGCAGCCACCCTGCGCGACCGGGTTATCGCTTGACCCACATCGACGTTGGTGAAAGCATTCCGGGGACGGAAGCGCCGATCGAAAAAGGGGAAACCTTGAACAAAAGCATTCTCCGTGCCCTTATCGCGATTGCCGCGGTTTTCAGCCTTTCGCTGATGACCGCCGCACCCGCGCGGGCGGACGCCGCTGCGGGCAGCTGGTCCGACAACCACCAGCTGTGCCAGTCCAGCTCCTGCGTCCGGAGCGGCAACATCGTGCGGCTCTGGCAGGCCATCGTCTGGGCCGACGACCTGAGCGGCAACGTCGGCACCAGCTTCATCGACGGGGAGTTCGGCTCCAACACCGCCGCCAAGACCAGGACCTGGCAGGACGTGATGAACGTCGGCATCGACGGCTCGGTCGGGCCGGAGACCTGGGGTGAGGCGTACGGCGCTGTCAACCGCAACACCGGGTTCGACACGAGCACCCAGACCGGGTACTTCTACTACGGCTACAACCGCACGTTCGGTCTGCGCAAGCAGAACAGCAACGGCGTGTGGACGTTCCTCAACCCGCGCACCGGCACGTGGACCGGAACGAGCCACTGACAATGGCGCATTAATTGCGCGTCACGGCTGAACCGTAAAAGGCTCCCTTCCCGACAGCGACCATAAATGCGGTCGCAATGGGAAGGGAGCCTTTATGGCGTGACCCGGCCGGTCAGATGATGCCGGCCTCCCGAGCCTTGGCCTCGTTGCGCTGGTGCTGCTCGTACGTATCGGCGAACGCGGAGTGACCCTTGTCGTCGATGGCCACGAAGTAGAGCCACTTGCCGGTCGGCGTGTCCATCGCCCCTTCCAGGGCCTGCTTACCCGGGTTGTTGATCGGGGTGGGGATCATGCCCCGCAGCTTGCGGTTGTACGGGTTCTTCTGGTCGTCCAGCTCGGCCGCCGTCATCTGCTTGGACGACTTGGTCGGCTTACCGATCGACTCCAGGTAGTAGTTGACAGTGACGTCCATCTCCAGGCAGTTGCAGTCGAACTCGCCGTACGCGCGGTTGTAGGCCACCCTGGCGACCTTGCCCAGGTCGTCCTTGTTGCCCGCCTCGGCCTGGGCCAGCGACGCGACGATCAGCGCCTCGTACGGGCTGACCTTGCGTTCCTCCTGCACCCGGTCGGCGAACTTCATCTCCCCCGTCACCGAGAGGAAGCGGTTCACCATCAGCTTGAGGACGCTCTCGGCGGTGGACTTCGGCGGGATCTCGTAGGTGTCCGGGAAGAGGAAGCCCTCGATGGACTTGACGCTCTTCTTGCCGTCGCCGCGCTTGAACCACCAGTCCGGGACGCCGAGCCCCTCCGGGTCCTTCGCGGCGGCCTGGAAGTCCTTGACCGGGATCTTGGTCTTCTCGGAGAGCAGCTTGTAGATGTTGAAGCTCGTGCGGCCCTCGGGGATGGTCAGCCCGTTGACGATCTTGTTCTTCAGGTCGAGCATCGCTGTCACGGCGTTCGCGCCGCTCATCTGCTTGCGCAGCTTGTACGTGCCCGGCTGGATGTTCTTGCTGCGCGAGTTGGCGTCGGCCGCCTCGATGAGCGCCTTCTGGCTCTTCACCACGTCGGCCGCCACCAGGGCGTCGGCCATGTCGGCGAGCAGCGCGCCGTTCTTGATCTCGACGGTGATCTCACCGGTCCCGCTGCCGTCGTAGTCGGGGGTGACGAAGTAGTTCTGGATACGGTCGAAGCCGTAGAACGCACCGCCGCCGATGGTGCCCAACAGGAGCAGGGCCATCAGCAGAGCCAGGAACGTCTTGCCCCGGCCGCCGCCGGACCCGCCCTTGCCCTTGCCCTTGCGGAAGCCGCGCCGGTGCCGACCCTTCTCCCCCCGCTCCGGCTCGTCGAACCCAAGATCCAGATCGTCGATCATTACGTCCGCCTCCGCTGCGCGTCCAGCCAGCTCTGCAGGATCTCCACCGCGGCTGCCTGATCGACAACCGCACGTTGACGTTTACCTCGGACGCCACGCTCGGCAAGCCTACGAGAAGCGACCACCGTCGACATCCTCTCGTCAGTGAGCGTTACCGGGACAGGCGCTATCACATCGACCAGTCGGTCAGCGTACGCCTTCACATGGACGGCCGCAGGACCGTGCTTGCCGGCGAGATTGACCGGAAGACCGACGACAACCCCGACGGCCTCGTGCTCGGCCACCAACGCGGCCAGCTCGGCGAGGTCGCTCGGCACCGCGTCCGGCGCCGCCGTGAGATCGCGGGCCAGGGTGACCAGCGGCGTTGCCAAGATCCCGTCCGGATCCGAGCGGGAGACGCCCACCCGCACCTGACCGACATCCACGCCGATCCGCACACCGCGCGTCAGCTCAGCCACCGACGGTCACCACCGGCCGGGTACGAACCAGGGCGGACCAATCGGCCCGCCCTGACTCACAGTGATGATCTATCACGCCTCAGTGATCGCCTTCTCGACGGTGAGCAGCAGGTTCGGCGCCTCGGCCGCAGGCAGTCCGCCGCCCTGGGCCAGGTCGGGGCTGCCTCCCCCGCGCCCGGAGAACGCCGCCTTCACCAGATCCGACGCGGCCAGGCCCCGGCTGCGCGCCGCAGCGTTGACCGCCACCACCAGTGACGCCTTGCCGTTCGACCGCGCCGCCACCGCCACGACCGCCGGCCGCGCCGGGTCGATCTTGCCGCGGATCTCCTGAGCCAGAGTCCGCACATCGTTGCCGGCCGCGCCCTCCGGCGCCTCGGTGCCCACGTACGCCACCCCGCGCACGTCCTTGGCCTGCGCCGCGAGCGCCGCCGCACCACCCAGCACCAGCTGGGCCCGCAGCTTCTCCAGCTCCTTCTCGGCGTCGCGAAGCTGGGTGACCGTCTGCTCCACCCGATCGGCGACCTGATCGTTTGGCACCCGGTACAGCTCGGCCAGCCGGGAGACCAACAGGTGCTCCTTGGCCAGGAAGCCGAAGGCGTCCATGCCGACCAGCGCCTCGACCCGGCGGACACCGGAGCCGATCGACGACTCGGAGAGGATCTTCACGAGGCCGAGCTGGGCCGAGCGGGCAACGTGCGTGCCGCCGCACAACTCCCGGGCGTAGTCCCCCACCTCGACGACCCGCACCTCCTCGCCGTACTTCTCGCCGAAGAGCGCCATCGCGCCGATGCGCCGCGCCTCCTCCAACGAGGTGATGAAGGCGTGCACCTCCAGGTCGGCCAGGAGCACCTCGTTCACCTGCTGCTCCACGTCGCGCAGGACGCTCGGCGACACCCCGGTCGGGGTGTTGAAGTCGAACCGGAGCCGACCGGGGGCGTTCAGCGACCCCGCCTGCGTGGCCGACTCACCGAGGAAGTTGCGCATGGTCTGGTGCACCAGGTGCGTGGCGGTGTGCGACCGGGAGATGGCCCGACGTCGCGTCGTGTCGATCTCGGCGAAGCCGGCCTCACCGGCGCGTACCTCACCCCGGATCACCCGGGCGCGGTGCACGATCAGACCGGGCACCGGCTGCTGCACGTCGAGGACCTCGACCTGCCCGCCACCAACCGTGATCATGCCCTGGTCGGGCTGCTGCCCACCGCCCTCGGCGTAGAACGGGGTGGTGTCCAGCACCAGCTCGATGGTGTCGCCCTCGGTCGCCGCCTGACGCGGGCCGTCGGCGCCGAGCAGCGCCCGCACCGTCGACTCGCGGGACACCTCGCTGTACCCGGTGAACGTCACCGGACCACCCGCGTCGAGCACCGACCGGTACGCCGACAGGTCGACGTGCCCCGTCTTGCGGGCCTGCGCGTCCGCCTTCGCCCGGGTCCGCTGGTCGGCCATCAGCCGCCGGAACCCCTCGTCGTCGACAGTGAGGCCCTGCTCCGCGGCGATCTCCAGGGTCAGATCGATCGGGAAGCCGTAGGTGTCGTGCAGCTGGAACGCCTTCGCCCCGGACAGCGCCGAGCCGCCCGCCGTGCGGGTCTCCGCGATCGCGGTGTCCAGGATCGTGGTGCCGGCCCGAAGGGTGGACAGGAACGCCTCCTCCTCCGCGTACGCGTAATCCGCGATCCGGTCGAAGTCGGTCGCCAGCTCCGGGTACGACGGCGCCATGCAGTCCCGGGCCACCGGCAGCAGCTCGGGCAGCGCCCGGTCCTGCCAGCCCAGCAGCCGGATCGACCGGATCGCCCGGCGCATGATCCGGCGCAGCACGTACCCGCGACCCTCGTTGGACGGGGTCACCCCGTCGCCGATCAGCATCAGCGCGGTCCGCACGTGATCCGCGATCACCCGCAGCCGGACGTCGTCCGGGTGCGACTCGCTGGCCACATGCCCGGAGTGGGCGCCGTACCGCTTACCGGTCAGCTCGGCCGCCCGGGCGAGGATCGGCCGGACCTCGTCGATCTCGTACAGGTTGTCGACACCCTGCAGGATCGAGGCCATCCGCTCCAGGCCCATGCCGGTGTCGATGTTCTTCGCCGGCAGGTCACCCAGGATCGGGTAGTCCTCCTTGGTAGTGCCCGGACCCCGCTCGAACTGCATGAAGACGAGGTTCCAGTACTCCATGTACCGGTCCTCGTCGACCGCCGGGCCGCCCTCACGGCCGTACTCCGGGCCCCGGTCGTAGAACAGCTCCGACGACGGACCGCACGGCCCGGGAATGCCCATCGACCAGAAGTTGTCCGCCTTGCCCCGGCGCACGATCCGCTCGGCCGGCACCCCCACCGACCGCCAGATCTCGTACGCCTCGTCGTCGTCGAGGTAGACAGTCGGCCAGATCCGCTCCGGATCCAGCCCGTAACCACCCTCGGCGATCGGCTTCGTGGACAACTCCCAGGCCAGCGGAATCGCGCCGGCCTTGAAGTAGTCACCGAAGGAGAAGTTGCCGTTCATCTGGAAGAACGTGCCGTGCCGGCTGGTCTTACCGACCTCGTCGATGTCCGGGGTACGGATGCACTTCTGCACGCTGACCGCCCGCTGGTACGCGGGCGTCTGCTGGCCCAGGAAGTACGGGACGAACTGCACCATGCCGGCGTTGACGAACAGCAGGTTCGGGTCGCTGATGGCGGGCAGCGGAGCGGACGGCACCACGGTGTGGCCATTCGCCTCGAAGTGCGCGAGGTACCGCCGCTTGATCTCCGCCGTCTTCATCGCTGGTGTTCCTCCGGAAAGATTTCTCGATCGCCGATTCGCGGGTCTTCCCGCAGGTCGGCGAACTTGTCGTCGAACGCCTCGCCCTGGGCGAACGCGTGGTGGATCTCCTGCTCGCGTTCGGCCATCCCGACCCGGACGTCCTCCACGAAACTACGCAGCGACTCGACGAGCCCGCCAGCGGATTCCGTCAGCGAGCTGGCGATCCCCGCCGGCGTGTACGCCTGCGCGGTCCGGGTCGCCTTGCGGACCACGATCACACCGACGGCCACCCCGATGCCGAGCCAGAACAAGCGCCTCATGTCCCGCTACCTCCTGGTGCGCCGGGTCGATCAGCTGTTGCCGCGTCGCGCGGCCCGTCGCTGCTGCTTGATGGTGTCGCGTACCTCGCGCTCGGTCTCGGCGTGCCGGCGGCCGGCGGCGGCCTTACGCACGCCGTAGCCGAACGCGGCCACCTTGACCAGGGGGTTCGCGGCCGCGGCGGAGACGACGGTGGCCAGGTTGGCGACGTTGGCGGTGACGTTCTGCGCGTGGCTGGTCATGGTGTCGACCTTCGCCAGCTGGAGGTTCACACCGTCGAGCGAGGTCTGCACCTGCTCCAGCGCGGTGTTGACGTTCTTCACAGTGGTGTTCACGTCACCGAGCAGCGGCGCGGTCCGATCGTTCAGGTCGTTGATCATGCGGGTGGTGGCGTCAACCGTGTGCCGCAGCCGCAGGATGGGCAGCGTCAGGATGAGCACCAGCACCGCGAACGCGGATGCCGCGATCAGCGCCGCGATCGCTCCAAAGTCGCCCACGCCTGTCCTCCTCAAGCAGAGTTCCGCAGGACCCGACGTCCCCGGAACGCACAACCATGCCACCCGTACCGGCCGCCGAGCCGTCGGCGGTCACCGGCAGCGGGCGCGCCCGCCAGCCCCAGACCCTACCGTCCGTGATGGAGACCGGCTCAGGACGGTGAGGGTGTCGGCTCACCCAGCGGATCCGCACTGACAGTTGGGAACGGATCCTCACCGGTCAGTGACGGGTCGGTGGTCGGCTGCGGCCTGGTCCGCTCGTCGTCGATCGCATTGCGCACCTTCACCGACACCAACGAGCCGGTGCAGTCGGTCGCAGCGGCCGACGGGTCGCCGGACGGCACGACAGCCGGCTCGCCGTCCACCGGCGGGGGCACACAGGTCGGCTCGCGTACCCACAGGTCGAGGGTCAACTCGTCGCGACGCCAGCAGGTGTAGGTGCCCTTCGTCTGCTGTTCCGGGCAGCGGCTCACCTTCCACGGCTGCCACCCGTCCCGGCGCAGCGCGTCCTCGTAGACCTGCGCCGTCTCCTTGGGCGCCTTCTCCGAGGTCACGGTGCGCTCACGCAGCCGGCAGTCGAGCAGGCACCAGCGACTGCCGCTGACGTCGTCGACAGTCTTCGCGGCCGCCCAGGCGGGCACGCCGAGCTGGTCCAGGTTGTCGAAGACCGGGTCACGGCTCAGCGTCCGGATCCCGAAGAAGAGCGGCACCGCGCCGAGCAGCACGACGCTGACCAGCACCAACACCGCCGCGCGCAGGCGACGTCGTTCACGGGTCTGCCGGCGTTCCTCGGAACGGGCACCCGGTGCGGCGTCGTCGTCCGGCGCGTCCTGGCCGGCCGAGCGCAGCGCCGGCCCGTCGGAGGGCTCCGGTTCCGGCCGGTCCACCGGGCCGGACACCGCGGGAACCACGGCGGCGGCGCGGGCCACGCCGACGGGTTCGCCGGCGCGTCCGGGCGGCGGCACGGGCGCGACACCGCTCGGCTCGGCACGACCGGGCTCCCGATTCGGAGGCAGGGCACGTCCGGCGGCACGGTCGGCCGGCGCGGGTCGCCCGGCCGGTACGGCACCACGGGTCGGCCCTGGCTCACCGGTCGTCCGGTCGTCGGTTGGCGGCTGCCCGCCGGGTGGGCGGACGGCGGCACGAGCCGGACCGTCCGGACGCGAACGCGGCGGACCATCCACGCCAGAACGCGGCGGACCATCCACACCAGGCGGCACCGCCGCGCGGGCCGGACCGTCCGGACGGGTCGCGTCCCGGGGTGCCGCCTCGCCACCCGGGCCGGGACGCAGTGGGCCGTCAGCGCCACGACGCCCGGTGCCGGGTGCCGGCGCGTCGCCCGGGATGGGGCGGGCCCGGCCGGGTGGGACGGAGCGGGCCGCGCCCCGAGCAGCGGGACCGGCGCCGGGTCGACCACCGGCATAGGGGTCGTCGCCGTGGTCGCTCGCGGGCCCCTGTCGACCGGGGGCAGCCGGACCGCCGGGGCCGGGCTCGGCCGGTCCGCGCCGTCGCCGGGCGGTCGGATCCGTGGCGGGCGGTGCGTCCGGGCCGTGCCCCGCCACGGCACGGCCGCGCTGGCCGGTGGGGTCCGGAGTGGGCACCGCCGCAGCGCCGCGCCCACGGGCGGGCCGGTCACCGGGCGGCGGGGGGTAGGTCAGGGCCTGCTCTCCGGTGGATCCCGACGCGTCGGGCCGGACGCCACGACGACCGGTCGGTGCGTCCGCGCCCGGGTCGACCGGCGGGCCGGCGGGCCGGCGGGCGGCGGTGCGTTCCGCGACCGGGTCGGGCACGGCGAGCCGACCGGACGCCTGGTCGGTGAGGTCTCCCGACCCGGTGGGCGGGCCCGGACGACGACCCCCGGCCGGCGGACCGCCGTCTCGGCGGTTGACCACCGGCAGGCCGGGGTCGGTGTGTGGCAGGCGGCCGGCCTGGCGGAGCCAGTCCGCGGGCCGCTCCGGGCGGTCCGGCCGCTCCGGGCGGGGTTCGCCGCCGGGCGGGGTTCGGCGTTCCTGTTCGTCGGAGACGACCCGGCGGCGAACGGTGCCGTCGGCGGGGCCGGTGGTGGGCAGGGCGCCGCTGTGCGCTCCGGTCGCCTCGGGCACCGACGACGCGTTGCCCGAGCGGGGCACCGACGGCGCGTTGCCCGAGCCGGGCACCGGTGGTGCGTTGCCCGAGCGGGGCACCACCGGCTCGTCGGGTTCCGCGGCGCGGCGACGCCCGCCGGTTGTCGGACGGGGCCCCTCGGACGCGCGCCCGGCGGGCTCGGGCGCACCGGGGTCGGCCGGTCCCGGACGACGCCGGGCGGTACGCGGGTCACGGTCGATGGCGGGGTCGGGCCGCAGGCCGTCCGCGGGCGGCGGCACGACGCCACCCGGCGCGCCGTCGAAGCGGGCCGGCCCGGGGGCGGCGGGTGCTCCGGGGGCGCGCGCCGGGTCGGGTGCCGAGCTGGCGGCGCGGCGACCGGCGGGCGTGCCGTCGGCGGGCGGCCGGGCACGGCCGGGTTCGACAGGTTGCTCCGGGCCGGGTCGGCGGACCGGCGGACCAGCATCCGGACGGCGTAGCGGCGGCATGGCGTCGGGATGACCGCCGGGTGCGGCGGGCTCCTGATGACGGCCCGGCGGAACAGCGGCGTCCGGACGTCGGGCCGGCGAAGCGGGGGCGTCCGGGCGACGACCGGCCGGGGGGCCTGAGGTCGGTGGGCCCACGGGTGGGCCGGGAGGGGCTGCCGCACCACGCGGACGGGCGGGCGCGTCGGGTGCCGGACGAGGCCCCTGCGGGCCGGCCGGGTCACCCCCGCCCGGGCGAGCGGCGGGTGGCGACTGTGGAACGGCGGCGCGGGCGCCGGGCACCGGCTGCACGCCGCGGCGCGGCGGCTGCCCGGGTGCGGGGCCGGCGGCGGGTGGTCGGTTGTCCGGGCGACGACCCGCTGGCGGCGTCTCTCCGGGCCAGGGCCCGTCGACCGGTCGACGGGCGGCGGCACCGCCCGGTTCACTCTGGCGCGGGGCCGGCGGCGCCGAGGACTCCGGCGCACTGCCGCGTGCACCGGCCGGCTCTCCCGGCGTAGGCGGGGTGGGTTGTGCCGGCGGCCCGGCCGGGTCTGCCGGCGGCATGCCCCCACGGGGCCGGTTCGGCTCCGCGGGTGCGCCGTCCGGGCCCAGCTCGGTACGTTGTTGCTTGGCCGAGCGCAGGTCGTCGATCCAGCCGAACTCCTCGCCGGCGACCGGCTCCTCCGGCTCGGGCTCAGCCGGCCGGCCGCGACCCCAACGGCGGGTCTTGGCGCGGGGATCGCGCCGCTCGTCCGGGCCCTCGTCCGGGCGGTCCCCACCACGCGATCTCACTGTTGACCCTCTCCTGCGGCGTCGGTGCCGCTGTCCTGCATCGTGCCGGAGGCATCCGTGCCCGTCGTCGGACGGGCGGCCCCCGGGGATAGCGCTGGCGCGGTCTGCGCCGTTACGGACGGCTCGGATGTCGGCGTCTGCGGGCGCGCGGCCGGAGCCGGCAGACCACGCACGATCCGGCGCAGCAGCGGCAACCGGCTGGCCACCGACCGCTCCGCACCGTGCGGGCTGGGCTGGTAGTAGTCGGTGCCGACCAGGTCGTCCGGGACGTACTGCTGGGTGACCACGCCGCGCTGGTCGTCGTGCGGGTAGCGGTAGCCGGTCCCGTGGCCCAACCCTCGGGCGCCGGCGTAGTGCGCGTCGCGCAGACCTCGCGGCACCGAGCCACCGCGCCCGGCCCGGACGTCGGCGATGGCGGCGCCGATGGCGGTGGTGGCCGAGTTCGACTTGGGCGCGGTGGCCAGGTGGATCACCGCCTGGGCGAGGTTGAGCTGCGCTTCGGGCAACCCGACGTACTCGACCGCGTGCGCGGCGGCGGTCGCCACGCTCAGCGCCCCGGGATCGGCCATGCCCACGTCCTCGCTGGCGAAGATGACCAGACGGCGGGCGATGAACCGGGCGTCCTCACCGGCGACCAGCATGCGGGCCAGCCAGTGCACCGCCGCGTCCACGTCCGAGCCGCGCATGCTCTTGATGAAGGCGCTGACCACGTCGTAGTGGGCGTCGCCGTCTCGGTCGTAGCGCACCGCCGCCACGTCGACGGCCTGCTCGGCGGTGGCGAGGTCGATCCGCCCACCACCCAGGGCAGTGGCGGAGGCCGCCGCCGCCTCCAGGGCGGTGAGTGCCTTACGGACGTCACCGGCGGCCAGCCGGACCAGGTGGTCCTCGGCCTCGGTGGTCAGGGCCAGTGCGCCGTCCAGGCCACGCTTGTCGACGACCGCGCGGCGCAGCAGGCCCCGCACCGCCTCGTCGTCCAACGGTTGCAGGGTGAGCAGCACGCACCGCGACAGCAGCGGTGAGATGACCGAGAAGTACGGGTTCTCGGTGGTCGCCGCCAGCAGGGTGACAGTGCGGTCCTCGACGGCGGCGAGCAGCGAATCCTGTTGGGTCTTGCTGAAGCGGTGCACCTCGTCAATGAAGAGCACTGTCTGCGGGCCGCCGGAACGGCGTTGGCGGCGCGCCGCCTCGATCACCGCCCGGACGTCCTTCACGCCGGCGGAGAGCGCCGACATGGCGACGAATCGACGGTCGGTGGCTCCGGCCACCAGGTGCGCGATGGTGGTCTTGCCGCTGCCCGGCGGGCCCCAGAGGATCACCGACATCGGAGCCCCGCCGGAGACCAGTTGCCGCAGGGGTGCGCCGGGAGCCAGCAGGTGCTCCTGCCCGACCAGCTCGTCGAGGGTCACCGGGCGCATCCGGACGGGCAGGGGCGAATCGTCGGCCACCGCGGTGAAGCCGTCGACACCGGCGGGACCGTCGGGCGCGCTGCGCGACCCGGCGGGTTCACCGAGGGAGAAGAGGGCGTCGGACTCCATCACGAAGACAGTACCGGGCCGGGCCCACGACGCCGGAATCGCGCCGCGGGCCCGCCACCGGTGATCGGTTCCGGTCAGCCACGCCCGGGGCGACGGCCCCGGTACCAGCGGCCACCGCCACCGCCGCCGCCGCCGCGCGGGCCGCTGCCCACGCCGGCCAGGTAGAGCGAGAGCAGAAGCAACCCGATGAGTACGAGGGTGTTCCAGTTGAACAGGTCGGGTGCGCCGAAGTCGGTGCCGAGCAGGTCGAGCAGCAGGGCAAAGCCAAAAACGATGGCCGCGAGAATGGCGAGCATGTCGGTCCTCCGGTGGGGGTTCCCAGTAGGTCGGCGCGTGATGTACCCAATCGGTCGACTCGCCAATCTCCACGGTGGAGACGGCCACGCCGCGACGGCCCGGCTGAGGCGTGCGACACCCGGCTCCTAGGCTTGACCGCATGATCATCGACGACCGGGTGCTCCAGGACCGGAGCGCCGTCCTGGCCGCCGTCGGCCATCACCCGTTCGCCCGACACGCGCTCGGGCGGGCCACACCGGCGCGCGCGTACCGGCGTGATGGCGCCGTCCTGTGGCTGGTCCCGCCCGAGTACGGCCCGGCCGGTTGCGCGATCGGCCCGGCCGAACCGGCGCTGGAGATCTGTGTCGCGCTCGCCGCCGACGGAATGCTCCAGCCCGGACAGCGGCTGCACCTGCCTCGACACGACCGCGCACTGCTGGCCGACAGGCTGGCGGTGGCCGACCACAGCGACTGGGACTTCCACTGGACCGACACGGTGCCACCGACGCAGCCGGACGAGCAGCCGGTGGTACGCCTCACCGAGGCCGACCAGCCGGCGCTGGCGGCGCTGGTCGAGGAGTCGTTCCCCAGCAGCACCTCCCGGCCGGGCGACCCACGGGTGGTCGACTGGTACGGCATCCGGGCCGGCGACCGGTTGGTGGCGTGCGGCGCGGACCGCAGCCAGGGCGACGTCGGCTTCGTCGCCGGCCTGACCGTCGCCCCCGACCAACGAGGTCGAGGGCTGGGTGCCTCCCTGACCGCAGGGATGACCCGGGCGCTACTGGCGCGCCACGACACGGTGGGGCTGGGCGTCTATACGCACAACGTCGGCGCGGGGCGGCTCTACCGCCGGCTCGGCTACACCAACACGCTCCCGCTCAGCTCGATCCGCCTCGCCTGACCGGTGGAAGGGGCCCCTTGCGGACAAGGGGCCCCTCGCTCAACTGTGGGCGGCGGGTACCGGACCCGCTGTCGGCTCGGCGGCCGGGGCGGCCCGACGGCCGGCCAGCCAGGCGGGCAGGTAGAGCGGGGCGGCGACGGCCAACACCACACCGCCGACCACCATCGCGGCGCTGACGCTGGTGGCGGCGGCGAGCGCGGTGAGCACCACCCCGCCGAGCGCGCCGGCCGGCTGCGCCATCATCGAGTTCAGCGAGAGCACGCTGGTCCGGTACGGTCCGTCGACCTGCCGGTGCAGCAGCCCGTTGTGCAGTGGGTTGGACGCGCCGTGCACGGCGTAGCAGGCCAGGTAGGCCACCAGCACGCCGACCGGCCCGGCGAACAACCCCATCCCGACCACCGTCACGCCCTGGAGGATGCGCAGCACTGCCGCACCCGGGGCGGCGCCGAACCAGCGCAGCAGCAGTGGGGTCAGTGCCGCGCCGGCGGCCGAGGCGAGCCAGGCGGCCGAGTTCGCCGGCCCGAGCAGCACCGCGGCGCGTTCCGGATTGCCGATCACCTCGGCGAGCCGCACCGGCAGCAGCGACTCGAAGGTGACCATGCCGAAGCCCCAGAACAACTCGACGGCCACCAACGCCAGCAGCACCCGGGAACGACGCAGCAGGCCGACGGCTTGGCCGATCATCCGGGGCGCCTGGACCACCGAGGCCCGCAGCGCCGCGAACCCCGTGGCCGGCCGCTCTTCGACAAGCAGCACGACAAGCGCGACGAGCGCCGCCGCCTGCGCGACGATGGCGGCCAACACGGGCACCGTGAGCGCGGTGACCGGCCCGATCGGGCCGAGCGCGATGAGACCACCGCTGAGCAGCGCGCCACCGCCGATGGCTCCACCGACGACGGTGCCGGCGTAGCCGAGACCGCGCTCGTACTCGGCCTGCGGGTCGGTGGCCAGGGTGGCGTCGACGTACCAGGACTCCAACGGGCCGCTGTCCAACGCCCGGTAGACGCCCTGCAAGGCCCAGACCACGAAGAACAGCCAGAACGAGTCGGCCACCGCGAACAGCGCCAGCGAGGCGAGATTCAGCACACCGGCGGCGAGCAGCACCGGTCGACGACCGAGGGCGTCGGCGAGCCCGCCGGTGGGCAACTCCAGCGCCAGCACCAGCAGCCCCTGCGCCGTGGAGACCAGGCCGATCTGCGGCAGCGACAGGCCGCGCTCCTGCATCAGCAGGATCATCACCGGGATCATCAGACCCGTGGGCAGCCAGCGCAGACCGTAGAGCGTGAGGTAACGACGCCGAACCTGGCGTACGGTCAGCGCGCTCATGCCGGACCCTCGCGCAACGGGTAGGCCGCCATGAACACCTGTACCGGCTTGGCCTCCGGGTCGACGGCGTCGGTGGAGTCGGCCTCGCGGTGGTAGCGCTCCAGCAACTGCCACATCTCCGTCTTGAGTTCCTCCAGCCGGGCCGGCGGGATGGTCATGAAGATGTCGCTCATGCCGAAGCCGTCCCGCCAGGCCGAGGACCACTCGTGCTGGGTCGCGAACCAGCGCTCGGCGGTCTCGACGAGGAGCCGCACCTGGTCGCCCTGGATCCACTCGATCGCGGCCCGTGCGTCGGGGTCGTCGTCGAAGTCGGTCGGCTCCCAGTTGGTGACGTCGTGAGCCGCCTGCCACCAGCGCTGCCGCCCACCGCCCCGGTCGGGATCCTCGATGACCAGCCCGACCTCGGCGAGTTGCCGCAGGTGGTAACTGGTCGCACCGGTGTTGGTGCCGAGCAGTTCGGCGAGGGTGGTGGCGGTGGCCGGCCCCTTCACACGCAGGGCGCCCACCAGCCGCATCCGTAGCGGGTGTGCCAGCACCCGGACCTGCCGCTTGTCGATCCGCACCTCGCGGGGTGCCGGCCGCGGGGTCGCCTCATCGTTCGCCATGACCGCACACTATCTCTGCACACTTTCTATGCACAAGAGTTGTGCATAGAAAGTGTGCATGATTCTCAGGGTGCCAGGACTTCGCGTACCCCCCGCAGTCGGGTGCGCAGCAGGGCGGCGGCGCGCGCGGAATCCAGGCGTACGTCCAGGGGACGGACCAGACCGGTGGCCGCGCTGGTGGTGGTCCTCAGCCCGGCCGGGTCCAGGCCGTACCGCTCGGCGACCAGCAGCCCCAGCTCGGCCCGGCTGACCGCGTCCGGGCCGGCCACGTTGAGCACACCGGCGTACATCGAGGCGACCAGCTCCAGCACGGCGTCAGCCAGGTCGGTGACGTCGATCGGGCAGCGCAGTTCGTCGCTGAACAGGGTGGCCCGGCCGGCGAGCGCCTCCCGGCAGAGCTGAATCTGCTTACTGCCCTCCCCCACGATGAGGGAGGTCCGTACCAGTGCCGCGCCCGGGTCGATCGCCCGTACTGCGGTCTCGGCCGCCGCCTTCGCGGCACCGTACGCGTGCACCGGCGTGGGTGGTTCGTCGTCGGCGTACGGCACGGGTCGTCCGGCGTGCAGCGCGTCGCTGGACACGTGCACCAGCCGGGCACCCACCTCGGCGGCGGCGAGCGCCACGTGCGCCGCCCCGTCGGCGGTGACCGCCCAGTCCCCGTACCGATAGGGGGTCCCGACCACGGCGTCCGGCCGCACCTCGGCGACCAGCCCACGCACGGCGGCCCGGTCGGTCACATCCAGCCGGCGCGCCGCGACACCCGGCACGGCGATCTCACCGGAGTGGAACGTCCCTACAACCGACCACCCGGCCCCGAGGCCCCGCCGACAGACCGACCGCCCGAGTAACCCGCTACCCCCGACAACAAGCACCCGCATCCCAGCCCACTCCCCCACTGACGACCAAGAGGTTTGCGTCATCTCGCGGTAACGGGTGTCGGAGACCCGGAGCTGGCCGATGGCAGATCCAGGCGATGAGTGCGCGACCGCAGCATCGCCTTCCAGCCGCGGGCGGGCATCGTC